>JARFRT010000359.1 GCA_029287105.1 Akkermansiaceae bacterium
CGACGACAGAGAGGCCGTTAACGGCCTGGATGGGATGGCCGTGGATGAACACGAAGCGTGAGTCTTCACGTAGGCGGGCGCCGTGGCATTCCGGGCAGGGCTGGCGGGTGGTGGGATCCGATGATGCGAGGGTCTCGTGGATTTCGGCCTCCAGTTCGGAGTTGTATCCGTCGTGCTTGTTTTTTTTGTGGCTCGAGGTGCCGGCCACGGTGCCGTAGCCGCGGCAGTAGGGGCACCACCCGCGGTGGGAGTTGAATGAGAAGTGGTGCGGGTCGGGGTCGTCGAACGATTTGCCGGTGACGGGCGAGACACGGGCGGTGGAAAAATTGACGAGGTCCGGGTTTGAGGGCTGGACGAGAACGGCGCAGTGGCCCTTGCCGATGCTGAGCGCCTGTTCGACGCTGTCGCACACGGCGTGGATATCATGCGGGGTGTAGCGCTTGAGGGCTTGAAACCCGTCGGTTGCCGTCAGTTGGCCGTCGACAAGCAAGTGGCTGATGCCTTTGCGGGCGGCGGCCTCTGCGACGTCGGTGTGGAATCCCTTGCGAGCACGCACCAGAGGGGCGAGCAGGTGCAGGTTTTTGTATTTTTTCCTGAGTGCATCGACCTGCTTTTCGATGGCCTCGGAGGTCTGGGACACCACGGCTTCGCCGGACTCCGGGCAGTGTTGGATGCCGAGTTTGGCGTAGAGCAGGCGGAGGAAGTGGTAGATTTCGGTGACCGTGCCGGTGGTGGATTTGCCGCCGCCACGTGACACCCGTTGTTCGATGGCGACGGTAGGGGGTAGGCCGGTGATACGGTCGATATCTGGTTTTTCCAGCTGCCCGGCGAACTGCCGTGCATACGGGGACATGGAATCGAGGAAGCGGCGTTGGCCTTCGGCAAAAACGATGTCGAAGGCGAGCGTGGATTTGCCTGAGCCGGACAGGCCGGTGACGACGACGAGTTCGTCGCGCGGGATATCGACTGAGATGTTTTTCAGGTTATGCTCGCGGGCGCCGGACAGGCTGATGGTGTTGGCGCGGGCTGCGGCTGCGGGTTTACGTGCGGATTTCCGTACGGATTTCCGTGGGGGGCTGGCGGTGCTGTTGAGGGCCTTGGCGGTCGCTGTTTTTGTGCGGAGAATTTTTTCCGGAGTGCCGGTGAAGATGATTTTTCCGCCGTCGGCTCCGGGGCCCGGGCCGAGGTCGATGATGTGGTCGGCGGAGCGGATGACATCCAGGTTGTGTTCGATCACGAGCAGGCTGTGGCCGGCGTCGGTGAGTTGGTGGAATACGGTGAGGAGTTTTTCGATATCGGTGAAGTGCAGGCCGGTGGTCGGCTCGTCGAGGATCAGGAGTTTCGGGGTGTCGGTGCGGTTGGCGCTGGTCTCGGTGAGGATTTTGCAAAGTTTGAGGCGTTGGGATTCGCCGCCGGAGAGGGTGTTGAGGGGTTGGCCGAGGCGGAGGTATCCGAGGCCGACATCGATGAGGGGTTGGAGGGTCGACCGGATTTTGTTGCGCAGCGATTGTTCCTTTTTGGTGGTGGTTTCGAGTGGCGATGTTGTCCACTTCACAGCCTCGGTGACGGTGAGTTCCAGGGATTGGGCGATGTTGTGGCCTTGATACTGGAATTCGAGGGCCTGCTGGGTATAGCGTTTCCCGTCGCATTCCGGGCAGGTGATGTAGAGGTCGGAGAGGAACTGCATCTCGACTTTTTCGGAGCCATTGCCGAGGCAGCGTTGGCAGCGGCCGTGGCCGGAGTTGAACGAGAAGTAGCCGGGTGTTCGTTCGGCGGCGACGGCCTCGGGTGTCTGGGCATAGAGCTGGCGGATCGCCTCGAAGGCGCCGGAGTGCACGGCCGGGGTTGAGCGTGGGGTGCGGCTCAGCGGCGACTGGTCGACTTGCTCAACGGTGGACAGGTGTTGGCTGCCGGTGAGTGTTTTGATGGGGGCGGCATCGTTGCTGGCGGTGATGCCGAGCTGTTTGGCCAGGTTGAGGTAGAGGATGTCGTGTGCGAGTGTTGACTTGCCTGAGCCGGAGACTCCGGTCAGGCAGGTCATGATTCCGAGTGGCAGGTCGAGGTCGAGTTTGTTGATGTTGTGTTTGCTGGCGCCGGTGATGCGGAGGTGATGCCGGGCTTTGCGGCGGCTGGCCGGGACGGCGATTTTCTTTTGGCCGGAAAGGTAAGGCAGGGTTTGGGACTGGGGGTATCTCCTGGTGATGGTTTTTTGCTGGCTTTGTTGGCCGGAGATCGCGGCGACAATATGGCCCCCGTGTTCGCCGGCGGCCGGGCCGAGGTCGATGAGGTGGTCGCACGAGCGCATGACGGTTTCCTCATGCTCCACAACCACGACGGTGTTGCCCTTGTCGCGTAGGTCGTGCATGACGCGAACCAGTCTGTTGATGTCGCGCTGGTGCAGTCCGACGGTCGGTTCGTCCATGACAAAGAGCGTATTGGTGAGGGCGGCACCAAGGCAGGTGGTGAGGTTGACCCGTTCGATTTCCCCTCCGGAAAGGGTGTTGGCCGGGCGGTCGAGGGTGAGGTAGGTCAGGCCGACTTCACAGAGGTAATGAAGGCGCGAGGTGATCTCAGTGAGGGCGTGGGTGATCGACGAGTGAGGTGACTTTTTAGTGGTGCTCAGGTTTTCTTGAAACCATGCAGCCAGCAGATCGATGGGCATGTGCCAGAGGTCCGGGAGGGTTTTGCCATGGATTTTAAAGCAGAGAGCCTCGGGCTGGAGGCGGGATCCGTGACAATGCGGGCAGGTGGTGTAGGCACGGTAGCGCGATAGAAAAACGCGCACGTGCATCTTGTAGGACTTGGTTTCGCACCAGTCGAAAAACCCCCTGACTCCGTACCATTCGTTGTTTTCCCAGGCATCTTGGGAGTCGTCGCGTTCGCCGTAAAGGAGCCAGTGGCGTTCGTGGTCCTCGAGGTCTTGGTAAGCGGTGTGGATATCGATGCCGGAGGCCCGTGCGGCGCGCAGGAGGTCGTCCTGGCACTCGGCACCGCGTGCGGTGGTAAAGGGGGCGACACAGCCCTGTTTGATGCTGAGTGAGGGGTCGGGAATGGCCTTGGTGAGGTCGATTCCGATGGTGCGGCCAAAGCCCCGGCAGTGGGGGCAGGCGCCGAGAGGTGAGTTGAAGGAAAACAGCGCCGGCGTCGGCTGGCGCAGCGTGAAGCCGGTGGCGGGGTTCACCCAGTGGGTGGAAAAGCTTTTCCGCGCTGTGCCTGAGATGAGCTCAACGGCCCCCTTGCCGAAAGTGAGTGCGGTATCGATGGCTTCGAGTAAGCGGGCGCGATTACGCGGTGTGATTTTGAGCCGGTCCTGAACGATGAGGAGGGTTGACGGGGAATTGGCCGACCAGGGCGCGGCGCTCCGGGGGTCGTCGGTGCGGAGGGTTTCCCCCTGGTGGTAGATCCGGGTGTAGCCTTGTTGGTTGAGCAGCGGCAGGACATCGGACGCGGGGGTACCTGCCGGGATGGACACAGGAAAGGTCACCAGTGCCTGCTGGTCGGCCAGGTGGTCGTGACACCATGCCGCGATGCTGTCGGCGTGATCCGGTTTGATGACCTCGCCCGTGCCGGGGTCGTAGGCCTCGGCGAGATAAGGGAAGAGCAGCTTGAGATAGTCGTTGAGTTCCGTCAGTGTCCCGACGGTGGAACGGGTCGAGCGGATCGTGTTCTTCTGTTCAATGGCGATGGCGGCCGGGATGCCATCGATGCGGTCGACCGCGGGTTTGTCCATCCGGTCGAGGAACTGGCGGACGTAGGGGGAGAAGGTTTCGACATACCTGCGTTGGCCCTCGGCATATAGCGTATGAAATGCCAGGGATGATTTGCCTGAGCCTGACGGGCCGGTGATGACGGTGAGTTTCCCCAGTGGGATCTCGAGGTCGAGGTTTTTCAGGTTGTGCTGACGGGCACCGTGAATACGGATGGCGTCGGCACACGCATTG
>JARFRT010000388.1 GCA_029287105.1 Akkermansiaceae bacterium
TAGCCAAAAACCCATCTTCATCGTCATCGACACCTCTCCGGGTGGCTCGGTCATGGCCGGATATCGTATCCTCAAAGCCATGGAAGGCAGTACCGCCCCTGTCTATGTGGTGGTCAAGTCCTTCGCGGCCTCCATGGCCGCCTCCATCTGCACTCTGGCGGAAAAGTCCTACGCCTCCCCGAACGCCGTCATCCTTCACCATCAGATCAGTTCCACCTACTTCCTCACCCGTTTGAATCTCACCGAACAAAAGGAATCCTACGAGGAATCCCAACAATGGTGGAAGCGCCTTGCCAGCCCGATTGCCCAAAAAATGGGCATCAGCAACGAGGAGTTCATCAAGAGGATGTATGCCAAGACAAGTTCCGGCGACTGGACGGAATTCGGCACCGAGGCACAAAAGCTGAAATGGGTCGACCACATCGTCGAGCGAATCCACGAGACGTCCCTGCTGAAAAACCCTGACGCCCAGAAAGCCGCCCCCACCACCTCCTACCATGGCCTCACCGAGGGCACCGATGAAAAAGGCAAACCCTGCATGTATCTCCCCCGCCTCACCCCCAAGGACTGCTACTTCCTCTATAACAAGGACGGATATTACAAGGTGAAGTAATCTTATTTCCCATCCACAATCTAAGAAACGCCCCGGTCCGTTCGTCCTAGACGACACCGGGGCGTTTTGCTTTAATCGACCAAGGCACTCAGCCAAACACCTCACATCACAAGCCATGACCCATTCGCCCTGTTTCCTTGGCTCCATCGCAAGCCTGTTGCTATTGACCACAGCTCACCTCTTCGCTGAAGCTCCCGCGAAAAAACAAATCACCATCGCCATCCAACCCTTTGCAGGATTCAACGTGGAGCTCACTCAGTTGGTTGCCAAAAACCTGAGCAAAGAATTCGGCGCCGCCGTCAAAATCCTTCCTGACAAACCCCTCCCGAAGGCGGCTTTCTATCAACCAAGATCTCGCTACCGTGCAGACCTCCTACTTGACCACCTGGCAGGTCAGATTGACCCTCAACACACCAAGATCCTTGGACTCACCCGTAAAGATATCTCCACAACAAAGGGAGATGTTTACGACTGGGGTATTTTTGGTCTGGGTAGCCTCGGAGGTGAGCCCTGTGTCGTTTCCTCATTCCGTCTCAGAGCACGGGGCGCCGATGAAAAACTCTTCCGTCAGAGGCTCGTCCGCGTCGCTACCCACGAAATCGGACACACTCTCGGATTACCCCACTGCCCCGACCCGCAATGCAATATGGTCGATGCCAAAGGCTCCATTCTATCCGTCGATCAAGGGACAGGAACGCTTTGCAAAAAATGTCAAAAAGAAGTTCTTAAAAATTGAGAACTTCCGATAAAACATAACGTATCAAATGGGAGTCACCCCACCGATGCCGCTGGACACCACACACATCACACGCCGTAACCATGACAAAACATCTACTCACCTCATTCGCTCTGGCCGCAGCCCTGATGCTCCCCGCAC
>JARFRT010000486.1 GCA_029287105.1 Akkermansiaceae bacterium
GCGCAATAGAGGGACTATTTAGATGCGAGAAGAATGAGTCAACTAGTAATTTCCTGTAATTTTCAGTAATTTCCTGTAATTCGACTCTTGGTGACGATTTTACTTTGGTATAGGCCACTGCTCTAGTTTTCAGACCAGCAAAACTTTGATGATCCCAGATTCTCAGAGATAGGGCTTGATGTTTTTCTGCAAGTCGTTTGATGACTTGGCGGGCTGTGCGAAAAGCTCTGTAGGAAGCTTTTCAACAAGCTCATTGCACGATGAGCAGGCATGAAAGGCCCGCGACCTCCTTCACCACCACCTGATGGGCAACGCAGCTAGGGCGTCTTCTTCGGGAAGCTTAGCCCATGCCCTCAACCTGTGCTTGGAATTGTCCCGCCCCACCCCAGGCAATGGTTATGGGCGCACCAGCACCAACTCGCGTCTGACCTGCACGCCCTCGCGCCGAGTGACCTCGCGCTTCACCGTGCCGTCTGCGAGGCGAAGGGGGGGCCAGTGGACCTCGACAGTGACTGCGGCATCGGATCGGCCGAGGCCAAAGGTGACCACCTCCGGCCCCTGCGAGAGGTAAGCCGACCCACAGGTCACCTCGCGGATCTGGGTGCCCGCAGCGGAGGTCACCACGATCCGCGACCCGATGACATTCCGCCCCGGGAGCCCCTTAAGACGCACCTTGAGCCAGTGATTCCCGCTTCCTGCGACGTTGCGGTAGACCTGGACGGGCCCGTGCATCGTGCTGACCACGATGTCCTCGTCGCCGTCGCCGTCGAGATCGCCCACGCCCAGTCCCCTGGAATCGAGGATCGAATCGCAGCCTGCGACCCAGCCAATCTCGTAGAACCGCCCGCCCTCGTTCCGGTGGAGGAGGTTGTGCTCGCGTCCGTTGAGGCTTTTGTTCCCGATGCGGAAATCGTCGAGCTGCTTTTCCCTGCTGTTGTAGTACGACACGGTACTATTCCAGTAGCTTGGTCATGTGTCCTCCGCGCTCTCCCCGGTAATGAATCCGTTGCAGGTGTAAAAGTCCAGATCGCCGTCGAGATCGAAATCGATGGGCACGGCGGAGAAGGCCCAGTGGGCGACATCGAGTCCCACCTCCTTGGCCACGTCGCGGAAGGTGCCGTCGCCCTGGTTAATGAAGAGGCTGTTCCCCGCGGTCGATTTCTTCAACTCACGGATCACCAGCGGGCGGATCATGCGCTGCAGCCCGGTGACGGGGAAGCGCCGGTCGTCGAACATCCAGCTGGTGCCGGAAGTCATTTTGCTAATGTGGATGTCGAGGTCGCCGTCGTTGTCAACGTCGCACCAACTCGCGCTCATGCTGAAACCCCGGTCCTTGAGCCCCCGTTGCCTTCCCTCCTCGCGGAAGTGGCCATGGCCGTCGTTCACGTAGAGGTGGTCGCGCATGAGGTCGTTTCCGACCATGAGGTCGGGATCGCCGTCGTTGTCAAAATCGCCGAATGAGCAGACCAGGGAAAGCCCCTTCTCTTTGGCCAGGCCCCGTGCGGATGTCTCGTCCACGAAGTGCCCGGCTCCGTCGTTAATATACAACCGGTTGGCGGCCCCGTTGGTTAGCGAACCCGAGTCATTTTTCCACTCGACGAGGGGCTTGAGGTAGCCGGCGACTACCAGGTCGAGGTCGCCATCCAGATCCACATCGGCCGCGCAGGCGCTGGTGTCGGTCACGAGGTCACCAGCCGCCCCGCCGGCATCAGGAGCTTCCTTGAATCGTTGCCCGCCGTGGTTGATCAGGAGGACGTTGGGCTGGCGGGTGTTCACGATGTAAATGTCCTTGAGGCCGTCGCCGGTGAAATCGACCACCAGCGCGGAATGGCCGAGGCCCGGGTGGTCGGTGCCTGCGACTGAGGAGACCTCTCGGTAATAGCCTGACCCCCCATTGAGAAACAAGCGGTTCTCGATCCCGTTGACCAAATGGATGTCGAGGTCGCCATCGCCCTCGACATCGATCAGGGTGACGCCACTGCCGATATTGGCCCCTTGGATGCCTGCCATGAATGGGGACGAGTTGTCTTCTTTGAAATCTTGCTGCATATTAACCCCGATCCGGGAGCTGACTTCCTCGAAAAGCAGGCGCTTGGAGCTGGCCTCGCTCCAGTCGCTGAGGGCATGGCGCAGTATCTTCCAGGGTGCGGAGGTGGAAGTGCGGGCGACATCCCAGTGCCAGACCCCGCGGTAGGAGTGGCGTCGGCCCGCGCTGCTCCCGCTGGCCTCGGCCCAGAGTTCGACGTGAGCTGCCAGATCTCCGTTCATATCCAGTTTGCGAAACCAGACCTGGGCGCGGTCCCGTTTTCCGAGCTTGGATGACATCGAGCTAAGGAATGCGGAGAGCTGGGGCGCGGGGAGTTGGGCGGCGTCCGTGTGCCTTACCTCGACACCTTGCCCGCTGGAGACCAGCGGCAGCTCCCATTTGCCGGGTGCCGAAAAATCGACGCCGCTGTAGAGTGTCCGCAGGCCATCGATATCTCCGGTCTCCAGCGCCTTGGCGTAGCTGCTTTTGAGGGTATCGATCCCGTAGGAGGCCACGGGCACGGTCAACTTTCCGGGTTTCTTGCCGAGCCCGCTGGACGAGCAGAACGAGAGAAGAGGGACGCTGCTGGCAAGCAGGATTAAACCCGCAATTCTGGCGAGTTTGGGAAGAGTGGGTTTTTCGCCGGTTTGGGCGGGGATTGATGTGGTCATTGGTTGTCTCTTTTGGTTGCGCAGAGCGATATGGGCTTGCCCTGCCCCCCAGGAAGAATTCCGTGAGGAGGGGCGCGCGCCGATTTTATTTCCATGCCCCTCGCTGTCAATACGAAATAGAACCATCGATTCCGGTTTCGACAGATTTGAAGTGCCGTCATTCATCCGCAATCGCGCTTGAAAGCCGGGCTTGGTCGTTAGAATCATCCGGCATGTAGCATGTCTGCCCCACCCGTGGTGTTCCAGAGGGGGGCAAAACCCGCCTCGCCAAACGCGGCGATTGCTTTGCTGTCTCATCGGTGTGCCTATCAAGAGCCACTACGACGGTCGCGTTGTGCGGAAAGTGCCTGTCCGCAGCTTTTCATTGTCTCTGATGAGCAACGCAGCTAAACCACCTTTTTGCTGCTACTTTACAAACACGTTCTAGCTGGAAATGATACGTGTGCCGGTGACCACGCCATCGGCGAAGAAGCGGGTCAATATTCCTTCGGTGTGGGCGCTGCCTATCCAGCAGCTTTCGCAGCTCTGGCTAGCCTCCAGGGCAAAGCGGATTTTTGCGCGCATACCGCCGCTTACGTCTTCCCTGTCACTAGGGCCAAAAAGTGCCGGATTCTCGAGGTCGTTGATGCCGATTTTGTCGAGTATGAGAGGCTTGGCCAATGGGTCGTGCCGGGTGGAATACACTCCAGGGACGTCGGAGAGGAAGATCAAGTGTTGCGCGCCAAGTTCCCTGGCGAGCACGGCGGCAATGACATCGCTGGAGAGAACCTTGAAACTTCCATCTTCCGTAGTAACCATGTCGCCATAGAGTACGGGCATGACACCATTAAGGAGAAGGCTGGAGAGGTGGTCGCGAGCTGTGGTGCCGGAGAGGCCGGAAAATTCTCGATTGAAGATCATGGCAGGATCGACTCCGAGTGATGGTAATCCAAGATCGAGCTGTAGTTCGATGAGGCGTTGGTTGAGTGAGCGCAACTGTCTGTGAATTCCGCAAGAGACAAGGGATTTTTCTTTGGGCAGCAAGCCGGTATCAACAAAGCCATGCTGGTGCGCCGCAGGTTTGCCCACGGCTCCCGTACCGTGAACCAGGAGGACGTCAGTGGGTAGCGAAGCTATTTCCTGGGTGAGTCTCCGGGCTGTTTCGATGTTAAGTCCGTCAGGACCATGGGGATCAGTGATGGCGGCCCCCCCTAGCTTGATTACGCTGAGTGGTTTCATGGTGCGGACACGTGTTTCATGGCATTCAGAGTGAAGGCGGAGTCGTCATAGTTGACGGTTTTGTGGCTGACGCCCTCCAGAATTGTGGTGCGAGATGTAGTGGGGGTGCTGACGGTGAATTTTTTGACACCATATCGGCCATTGCGTAGCTTGACTACTTTGTCAGCCACGATGACACGGGCTAGTTTTTTGTTAGGTAGGAATTTTTCTATTCTGACAGCAACGCGTTTTTGGTTGTCGATCCAGCACACGATTAATCCGTATATGGGGGTGTCGGTCTCGTTCGGTCTTGATTCAATGACGACACAGGGTGTTTTATCGACGGTGGCTGTTCCTCGCTGACGTTGATTGGGCCACTCGAGGAAGTTTTGGTTCAAGTCTTCCAGGCACATGGCACTTCCAAATAAAGGTAGGTTCAATTCTTTCTTGGAAATGGATCTGATCCGGCCGCTTGCGTCTGAAAGTGCAGCACTTGAAAATTGACCGTTTTTTCTGCGGATTAAGATGCTTTCTCCTTTGCGGCTTTTAGGGTAGATGATTTGACAGAGTAATTCATTGGTGTCCCTAACATTTCTACCTTTCATGTGAAGTTGGAGAGTTTGTTTTCCTTTTTGATCCACGATTTCCATGCGCAGTCTGGCATAGAAGCCGCCGCTGGGGGGCGGGCGCAGACTGGCTGCAAATTGAGCGACGGTTTCTGCCTGCGTTGTAATGCAGCCCAGCATTAGAGCCAGACATATTACCACGATGGGTGCCCGTGGCGCTGACCAAAGCAGCCCGTTTTCTAGAGAGGATGGTTTCATTTTCTACTGGCTGCGCAGTGCTTCAGCGGGGGTAATTCCCGACCCCTTCCATGCTGGATATACGCCACTGAGGAGGCCGACTATAATAGAGATGCCAAAGGCGGCAAGTAATAAGTCGGGACCCATATAGGGCTCCATCACTCCTTTGAATTGAACGCTTGTGCCGATGCCTTTGAGTGTTACAACACCAAGGATTAGGCCGATAATACAGCCGAGTGCCGACAGGAGCATGGATTCTAACAATATTAAGGAGATGATGCGTGACCGTCGCCAGCCTATGGCGGAAAGGATTCCGATTTCACGTTTGCGTTCGAACACGGACATCAGCATGGTATTCATCACGCCTAGTGCTCCCATTGCCAGGGCGAGCATTGATGTTGCAAGGCTTCCCATTTGGGCAACTTTGAAGCTCCTCGTGCTACTGAGTGTTTTGCCCGAAGGGTTTGCTTGCAGTTTTGGGAATCGGCTGGTGATGTCTTGACACACGGCCTCAACAACGGCTTCATCGCTGGCATCTTGAAGTCGGATGTTTACGAAGTTGATTCTGCCTTCATTGCCTGTTGTCTTTTGGAGCCATGCGAGGGAGAGGAGGATGCTGTTGTTTTCGATCATGGCACCGCCGTCAGCAATGCCAACGACTTCAAACTCTTCGAGTTCGATAAGGATCATGTCACCGATCTTTTTATTAAGGGAATCGGCAGCGTCGGTGCCGAGCACAACAGCTTTCTCATCAGCATTGGCAGGTAGGCGGCCGTGTTGAATTTCCAGATGCTCCCAGCCGAACCCGCTAAGTTGTCTTCCTGAAACGATCATCATAGGGGCTTCCTCGACGCTGAGCATTTGTAAGAGTGTCGCAGAGGTGGATTTTACCTGTGGGATACGCATCAGTTTTTTTTCCACGGAGTCATCAATCAGGCTGGTCATCGGGCTGCCGCCCCCTTTGCTTACGACAATATCAATGCCTCTGACTGAAGCCGATTTTTCCCAGGTTTTGTTCAACCCCATGGACAGGCCGCTGATGGAAACGATTGCAGTAATACCCAGGGCGATACCGAGCACGGTGAAGGTTGTTCTGACCGGCCTGTTTGTTAGATTTCGCCAGGCGATGGGCGCGAGTGATAGCTTCATGCCTTGTTCAATTGGTTTTTCTCATTCGAAATGATTTGTCCATCCATCATATGGATTTCACGGCTGGCATAGGATGCAATTTTGGCATCATGTGTGACCATGACGATGACGATCCCTTCACGTTGGTGAAGCTCGCTTAATAGTTCCATGACATGAATTGCGTTTTCGGAGTCGAGGTTTCCCGTCGGCTCATCGGCAAGTATCACACGGGGTTGGTTTGCCAGTGCCCTAGCTATGGCAACCCGTTGTTTTTCCCCTCCGGATAGTTCGCTGGGGAGATGCCCTGCGCGCTTTTCCAACCCCACGGATTTGAGCAGTTCAAGGCCTCGAGTGACTCGTTCAGCCCGTGACCATGGCATCTCGAGCATGGGCATTTGAATATTTTCCAGTGCGGTAAATGTCGGAAGGAGATGAAATTCTTGAAACACCAGTCCGAGTTCACGAGAACGGTATTTGATTCGGTCGAAGTGATGATCGAACGGGGTGTTTTGGTACTTGATTGAGCCTCCGTCGGGTTGCTCAAGTGTTGCGATCAAACTTAGCAAAGTCGATTTTCCTGATCCGCTGGGACCGCGGATGACGAGGAAATCGTTGTCGGCTACGGAAAGGTTAACTCCTCTTAGGGCCTTGATTTTTCCATGGTTATAACTGCGGCATAGATCACTAATTTCATAGATCCAGCGTGGTCGCTCTGTGTTCGAGTTAAGCGGATCGATCATGGGCCCGAAATTAGGAGGTTGTTGTGTGGGTTGACAAGCATAATCAATCTTGTGTTAGAGGTCGTTTCGCAGGACGAAGCGGTATCTTACGTCACCTTTTTCGAGGCGAACTATGGCTTCATTGATTTGTGAGAGAGGGAGTTCTTCGATGAGCGGTTGGATGTGGTGGCGAGCTGCGAATTTGAGCATTTCAGTCATGACGCCAGGGCCTCCCGGGGTTGATGCGGTGATTGATTTTTGAGCTAATAGGGCAGGAATGGGTAAGGAGAGGGGTTCACTGGGTATGCCTACAAAGTGGAGGGTTCCTCCAGGTGCAAGAAGGTCGAGCCAGGTGGAGGTGTCAATGGCGGCGGGGCTGGTGCATAGAATCCAGTCCAGCGATTGTGATGCAACTGACAGAGCTTGCTTACAATTGGATTGGATGACTGTATCCGCGCCTAAAGTTTTTTGCTTTGCTGCTTTTTCAGGATTTGAAGTGAAGGCCGTTACGTGGCAGCCCCATTTTTTAAGGAATTGGATGGCGAGATGTCCAAGTCCGCCGATGCCTATGACGCCGACGCGGTCGGTGGGTCTGATTCTAGAGTGAAGGATGGCTTGATAGACGGTTAGGCCTGCGCAGCACAGCGGTCCTGCGATATTCGGAGGGAGGCTGGCTGGGAGGGGCGTCGCCCATTTCCAGTGGCAGCGGATTGAGGAGGCAAAGCCGCCATGACGGCCAACCAGTGTTTTTTTTCGGGATCCACAGAGGGATTGGCGTCCACTGAGGCAGAAGGTGCAGTAGCCGCAACTTCCTGAGTACCAGCCAACACCGACACGCTTGCCAATATTTTGAAGGGGAACATTTTTTCCTGCGGAGGTGATGGTTCCGACGACCTCGTGTCCTGGGACGAGCGGGTAGATGCTGGTGTCCCAATCGTTACGGATCATGGCGAGATCGGAGTGACATAGGCCACAGTATTCGACCGAGATTTCAACTTCGTCTGCGGGGAGCTCATGCCGGGGGAGCTCTGAAAGTTCTAATGCGGCACCCGGGCGATGTGCTGCGTAGGCTCGGAAGGTGGAATTCATGGCCTATCTTCTGCTGCCGCGGAACTTATTGCGAGGATCGTTCTCCTGCTTGGCGGCGTCATCGCGGTAGCGGAGTATGCCATAACGTTTGAGGTTGCGGATGAACTCCTTGGCATCGTCGCCTGTCTTTTTGTCATAGGCGAGGGCTCCTGCCAAGCTGTCCTTGCTCTTCAAGGCAGCCATGGTATCGCCAATTTCGGTAGCGGCTCGGTCGATGCTTTTGACTGCTTGGGGGATGCCGCGCAGGGCGAGGTCGATTTGTTTGATTTCGCGATGGGTGCTGGCGACGAGAGTTTCGGCGGAATCTGCGACTGTGCGGATACTGATCATCGCTTGTTTGGCCTCTTTGATAGCCGGCTTGAGTTCCTTCGAGGCGTCGTTGACGTCCCGGCTGGCAGCCTCAAAGTTAGCCATGGCCTTGCCAAAATTATCCAGATTATCCTTGGAGAGGAAGCCATCGTTGACCTTGGTCATGGTGGTGTTCACGTTGTCGCCCATGCTTTTGATCGAGTCGAGGGCCTGGTCGATTTTTCCAAAGGTTTTTTTGGCATCCTTGATGAGTTGGCTGGCGTCACGCGCGATGCTTTGCGCGTCGGACTTGATCGAGTCGAAGCCGCCCGCGCCGACGCCCATGATGGTTTCACCGGCTTGGTAGTAGGCGCCGGATTCTTTGTCCGGGGGGGTGATTTCGATGAACTTGTCGCCGAGCAGGCCGGACGAGCCGATTTGGAAGGTGGAATCACGCGGGATTTTCACCTCGTTGCGGATGCGCATTTCCATGCGCACGGTGTTGCTGGCCCTGCCGGTGGTCAGTTCGGGTTTGGTGGCGACCCGGCCGACCTTGGCGCCGCGCAGTCGCACCTCGCTGTTTTTAATGATTCCTGCGGTGTCGGGGAATTCAATGTAGAGCGGGTAGTGTCCTTTGAACCGGTCGCCAAAGCGCCCGAACTCGACAATCAGCACCCCCAGTAACAGGAGGCCGATGAGAACAAAGAGTCCGGCTGTTCTTTCGCGTCGTTTTTCCCGTACGGGCATAACGACAGTTTCCCTTGGATTGCCGACGGTTGCAAGTGGCAAAAATAGGGGGTTGGAGAGCGGGGACGGGGTGAACCGGGTGGGGGTGAGGCTATTCGTTGCTCTTGCTTTCGGTTCCCGTTAGAAAATGAGAGAGTGTGGGGTCGGTGCTGGCCTGCATTCCGGCGGGCGTGCCCTGCCAGTAGACCCGGCCGTCTTTCATAAAAACGATGCGGTCGGCGATTCTGAAAACGCTACGCAGTTCGTGGGTGATGACGATGTTGGTGATGCCGAGCTCATTTTGCAGGCGTTTGATGAGTTTGTCGATGGAGCCGGCGGTGATCGGGTCGAGCCCGGCGTGTGGTTCATCGTAGCAGACGCAGGCGGGGCGGTCGACGATCGCGCGTGCGAGTGCGACGCGTTTTTTCATGCCGCCGGAGAGTTCCGAGGGCATTTTCTCCTCCTGTCCGGGGAGTCGGACGATCTTGAGTACCTCGCTGACGCGGCGGTTCAGTTCATCGGTGTCCTTGATGCCGTCCTCAAGCAGGGGGAAGGCGATGTTTTGGGCGACGGTCATGGAATCGAACAGGGCGCTATTCTGGAACATCATCCCTATTTTCTTGCGGACCGGGCCGAGGTCACGTTCGCGCATGTGGGAAATATCCACGCCGTCGATCTCAACGGTCCCCTTGTGCGGTTGCATCAGGCCGAGCATGTGTTTGACGAGGACGGTTTTCCCTCCGCCGGAGGCACCGAGCAGGCAGAGGGTTTCGCCCTTGTTTACGTCGAGGTCAACGCCACGCAGGACGTGGTTGTCGCCGAAGTGTTGGTGGAGACCCCGGACGCGGATGATCGGAGTTTCTGGTGATGGCTTGGACACGGTTGTGTTCATAACACAGGATGTGACCTAGCGCAATGCATCGAAGCCGCAGAACAGCTTGGAATCGACCGGAGGGAGAGCGGGGATGGGCTCGGTGTTATCGAGGAAATCCTGGCAAACACGCTGGAATGTATCGGCGGAGGTGGCGCGTCGGATCTGGTGCTCGAAGCCGGCATCAAGCCCCTGGGCGATGTAGATCAGGTATTTTTTCATCCGGTTGACGTGTTTGGGTTCGTCGAATGCATGGGCGTGGGCGGCTATCTCCTGATAGAGATCCATGATATAGCCCAATAGATCAGCGCGGGTTACTTGCGGGGTGGGATTGCCGCAGTAGGATGCGCGGAGTTGGTCAAATATCCACGGGTTGCGGATGGCACCCCGGCCGACCATCAGTCCGCTGGCGCCGGTGCGCCGGATCATTCCCTTGCCCGTGGCGACATCGACCACGTTGCCATTGGCGATCACCGGGCAGCTCATCCGCGCGACGGACCGCTTGATGCAGTCGGTATGCACCGGTGTCTGGTAGCGTTCCTTGACCGTCCTGCCATGGATGGTGAGGGTGTCGATGGCGTGGCGCGCGAAGATTTCAAGCAGATCATCGAATTCGCGGTAGCAGTCGAATCCGACGCGGGTCTTGACGGTGAACTTGCCGGGGATCGCATCACGCAGGGCGGCGATTATGGCTTCCATATGGTCCTTTTTTCTCAGCAGTCCGCCCCCGGCATTCTTATTGTAAACCACGGGTGCGGGGCAGCCGAGGTTGAGGTCGATCCCTGCGACGGGGTAATGGAGCAGTTCCTTGGCGACCCGTACCAGGGCCTCGACGTCCTGGCCAATCAACTGCGCATAGACGGGTCGGCCGGTTTCATTTTCGGTGATGCTGCGCAGGATCTTTTTTTCCAAACGGGAGTCGGCATGCACGCGGAAGTATTCCGTGACATAGTAGTCGGGTCCTCCATAGCGCTGCATGACGCGCATGAAGGGGAGGTTGGTGACGTCCTGCATGGGTGCCAGGACGAGGGTGGGGGGAGCTTGAAGTTTCGAAGTCATGTAGTCATGAAGTCTTGAAGTCGGGGAGTCGGGGAGTCGGGATTCGTTAGATGAGTTCGGTGGGTTTGTTTTTTTCTGCGGCGAGGCGTTCGTGGGTGGTGGCGAGGTAGCCTTGATCGATGTCGAAGCCGGTGTAGGCGGCTATGTTCATTCGGTGGGCGGCGATGGCGGACGTGCCGATGCCGTTGAAGGGGTCTAACAGTTTCGTGCGATCTCCCTTGCCGTGGATGCGGATGCATTGTTCGACGAGGCCGATGGGAAACGTTGCGGGGTGTGGGCGGTCTTTATCGCGGCTATTGATAGTGTCGTAGGGGATGAACCAGTTGTTTCCCCGGCAGCGTTTGTCCTCTCCGCTGGTGTGGTTCCAACGGTTGATGTTGGATTTGTCGGAATAGGGGACGCCTGCGGCGCGGCGTTCCAGTGGAACATTACCTGATTTTGTCAGGTGGAAGACGTATTCGTGGCAGTCATTGACGTAGCGTTTGCTATTGATGGGTTTGAAGTGGCCGGCGCTGATGGTG
>JARFRT010000532.1 GCA_029287105.1 Akkermansiaceae bacterium
CCGTTGTTGTCGGTGTAATACCACTGTGAGTTTTCGTCCATGAGTCAAGAAAGTAAGTTGCTGCTAGAAATTTGCTTTTTGATTGAGGTGGACGAGAGCATCGTGCCTGGGGGAGAAAGACGATTGTTTATATCCCTGCGAAAATGGGGATAAGAATTCGTGGCGTCAATACAAAACATCGGCGAGTGTTAGGGATTTTATTTTTTCCGCCCACCGCTCTCCAGGTGTCTATCGAGCGGGGATGGAGGGGGTGCAGCAGGAACGGAATCGCTTCAGGGCTTCCGGGTATGAACCGAGCACACGGGTTACACATTGAACGAGGACATAGGCTACACTCGAATGGGCAATCATGCCCTGGAAAGAAGAGTCACCTGTGGAACCGAGAGAAAAATTGGGCTCTTAGCCAAAGATTGGCGACGGAGTCGAGCGGTGGAGCGGGTAGAGAGAATCGAACTCTCCTAATCAGCTTGGAAGGCTGGAGCATTACCACTATGCTATACCCGCAATGAACCGAATGATTTCTTTGGTTGTGACTCTGCCGAAGCAGCACAGGCATTTGGTAGTGCGAGTCTCCGTGTTTAGCAACAAAAACATGCTCGAACCCGTGATAAAATCAAAATGCGGGCGCAGACTCGAATGTCAGCTCCATTCCGGTCGCGGGATGGGCAAAACTCAACGCACAGGCGTGCAGTTTCATCTGCCCGGGGCCGGTTCCCCTGCCATAAAACGGGTCCCCGACAATCGGGATGCCCAGGCCCTTTTCATGAGACGCATGCAGCCGCAGCTGGTGGGTTCTGCCGGTCACCGGCACCATGGCAATCCGTGTATACGCCCCTTCGATCCCGATTTTCTGCCAATGCGTTGTCCCCATCTTGCCATGGACCTCGTCGTAGATCTGAATCGGCCGATTCTCCACGTCCAGCCGGAACGGCAACTCGATGGTCCCGCTTTCCGCCTCCAAAATGCCGTCCAGCAGGGCGACATAGCGTTTTTTGGTCAGCCGCTCCTGAAACTGGATGGATAAATGCCGATGCGCCGCCACGGTGCGGGCCACCACCATCAGCCCAGATGTGTCCATGTCCAGTCGGTGCACCTCGGGACTCTCCTTGCAGTCGGGAAACATGGTCCTCACCCGATTGGTGACACTATCCTTCACATCACGCCCGGGCACTGAGAGCATGCCGCTGACTTTGTTGACCACCACGAAATCGGGGTCGGTGTGAAGAATATCGAGTAATGGGTCGGGTTTCATCATTATCCCGTGCGGCATACGGCACGCCACAGGACTGGCCGCCGCGGGCGGTGCTGTCAAGCCGGCATCAAGCGGCCACCCTCTCCCGTCAGGCTCCTGCTGGAAAATTCCGTTGATTCGCTCGACCCCCCCCCTGTGTATGCGTCCTGCGGGCTAAGTCCAACTGCCGACTTGCCTGCAGCGATAATCTGTGAGATGTTTGAGTGCCATGAAAGATGAACCAAGCTCCCCCTGTGCTGACATCGAGCACCATGATGACAACCACCTCGATGCCTGTGACCAACGGCTCAGGCGATTGGAAAGAGAGATGTCATCCCATATCGAAAACCTCCTCCTTCGCCGCCCCGAAGACCTGGACGTTCGCCAGCTGGCCCACCTGAATGTTGGTTTCCGCAATACCCTGCGACTGTTGCGTGGCCGGCTCAAGGCACTCAGGGGCGATGATGACGACCACTTTTTTCAACGAACCGGGTAAAGAAATCCAATCCCGCAGCGCGGAAATACGGAGACGGCCCCCGAAATGTGACTCACACGAACAAGCCACGCTCAAAACCTGGGCGAGATGCACGCCAGCGGCCAGTCCTTCCGGGACTTTTTTGCGCGGGCTGCTGCTCTGGAGGGAGACCCTGGCACCCGGGCCCACCAACCCGCCACTTCCATCAAGGAAGACGCCCGCTGGAAAAAATCAGGGTTGCCCATCCGCGCCCGGCCAAGCAAGCTTGCGCCATGCACGACCCGTCACTACTCAAGCAGGCATTTGAGCGCTTCGATGCCGCCAACGCCGAGGATCCCAACACCGTGACGGTCGATGGCACCAGTCAACCCAAGGAACTCGTCTTTGCCAAACGCCTCACCGAAGCCGTGCTCACGCTCGACCCCGAGGCCTCAGAACCCCTGCGCCTCGCATCCCGATGCCAGCACATCTGCCGGTGGAAAGTCCCGCGGAACAGCCAGCCAATGGGACGCACCGGATACCTGAAATGGCGCGCGGGGTTGAAAAAGTTCCACGCCGAAACGGCGGCGGCAATCCTCCGCGACCTCGGCTACCCCGAGGCAACCGTCGAGCGGGTGCAGGCACTGAACCAGAAACAAAACCTCAAGACGGATCCCGACTGCCAAACGCTTGAGGACGCGCTCTGCCTCGTGTTTCTCAGGCACCAGTTCGATGACCTGATCGAGAACACCGGAGAGGAAAAAATGCTCCGCATCGTCCAGAAAACCTGGGCGAAGATGAGCACGCGCGGGCAAAAAGCTGCCGCACAGCTCGATTTCTCAGAGCTGGCGGCAGGGGTTCTTAAAAAGGCCCTTTCCTGACCCTCATTTTGCTGACTCTCACTTAGGCGAATTCCTTGGGTGGCTCGAAGCCCTTGCGGTATTCCCTCTTGAGGATGGTCTTGTTGGGCGCACTGTCCTTGAAGAGTGATGCCTTGGAGTCCCAGGCGAGGCATCGGTTCGGGTAATGGGTCGCCTTGGCAGCGAGCAGTCCGGCCTCAGTGACGCGTGCGCCGATATTGAGGTCTCCGAGCAAGGC
>JARFRT010000538.1 GCA_029287105.1 Akkermansiaceae bacterium
GAATACCACTCCGCGTGGCACCGGCAGAGTGGTTTCAAATGCTTGTGACCCTGTCCCCCTGCGTTTCCCCTATGGCTTTCGTTTAGCGACTCCCGGATTTGCCTCGTATTCCTCGAGATCAAACTCAGCACCGAGCCCAAATTCCTGGGCCGTCACGCAGCAGGTAGAAACCAAGCCCATCACGAACAAGCTCACAAGGCGCCTTTTCCAATCAAATTTCATGTGTTTCAACAACATAGGTGTCAGCAGTAGCCGTTATCAATTCACCCTCTAGCCGCCTAGTAAAAAAAAACGCCTATAATCCACCTTTCCGCCGAAACTAACAATGCAATCGGGCCTTCCGTAATCGTTTCACCCGTTTTGACAAGACCACGGACATGGCTCCCATTCTCCGGGAACCCCACCCGGGGCCGTCTGTCTGAGCCCGCATGTGGGGGATACAGAGCGTCTGGCTCTGCTCATATTCCTAGCCATTGACCTTGCGCGTTTGGGGTCTCTATGGCAACCCATTGGTCGTGAACACATGGCATGACAAGTTATCCAACGGCCTCTTCGGACAGAATCATGCCGGTCTCGACTGGCATCTCAGCCTGGTTGTCGACTTTCTTTTGTTGATGGTAGTCTTCGGCGGAGCCTTCATTGCCTACCTCATTGTCCGTGAGATCGTGGTAAGCATCGTTTCCAAGGTGGTCAAAAAAACGAGCAACACCTGGGACGACGAACTGCTTAATAGCCGCATTTTCACCTGGATCTCCCTGCTTATACCCGCTGTGATCATCCTGCACGCAGCCCCGCACGCGATCGTCACCCACCACGACGGAGTCCCCCTGTTCTCGGGCTTCATCCAGGCCTTTGCCAAGGTCTTTATCATCATCCTGTCCTTTCTGGCGGCCAACTCCCTGCTCAACATCTTCGAACGCATCTACAGTCGCTTCGAAGTCTCCCGCGAGTTGCCGGTCAAAAGCTTCTTCCAGGTCATCAAAATCATCCTCGTTCTTGCCGCCATCATCTTCATCATCTCCACCCTGATCGGCAAATCCCCCGTGCTCATCTTCTCCGGCCTCGGCGCCATGACCGCCATCATGATGCTGATCTTCAAGGACTCGATCCTCGGACTCGTCGCCGGCATCCAGCTCTCGGCCAACCGCATGGTCGCCCAAGGCGACTGGATCGAGATGCCCAAGTTCGGCGCCGACGGCGAAGTGTTGGAAGTCGCCCTGACCACGGTCAAGGTGCGCAACTGGGACAAAACCATCACCACCATCCCAACCTACGCACTCATCTCGGACAGCTTTAAAAACTGGCGCGGCATGAGTAACAGCGGTGTCCGCCGCATTAAACGGTCCATCAATATCGACATGTCCACCGTCGGCTTTTTGGATGAACCCATGCTCTCTCAGGTCAAGCAGATCCGCCTCCTCAAGGACTACCTCACGGAGAAAGAGCAAGAGATTGCCCAGTGGAATGGCGAGTACGTCACGGATGCCGCCGACAACAAAGTCAACGCCCGCGCCTTGACCAACCTCGGCACGTTCCGCGCCTACCTCAAGGCCTACCTCCACAACCACGCCAAGATCTCCTCGACTGAAACCCTGCTCGTCCGTCAACTTCAGCCCACCGAACACGGCATCCCCATCGAACTCTACGTCTTCACCACCGACAGCCGCTGGGCCCATTACGAGGACATCCAGAGCGACATCTTCGACCACTTGCTCGCCATCCTCCCCGGGTTCGGCCTCCGCGCCTTCCAGGCGCCCAGCGACCACTCATTCCAGTGGCATGACCCGTCCCGGTCATAATCATCCCCCCCGGCTCCCCAGAGCCGCTGACCACCACTTCCATTTCCCTATTCCATGCAACTCTACGACACCCTAACACGCCAGAACCGCGAACTTAAACCCATCGACGGCAAAACGTTCCGCTTTTACTGCTGCGGCCCCACCGTCTACGGCCCCGCCCACATTGGCAACTTCCGCACCTTCGTCATGCACGATGTGTTCCGGCGTGTGCTCGAAACCGGCGGCATGAAAACACTGCATGTGAGAAACATCACCGACGTCGATGACAAAACCATCCGCGACGCCCAGGCTGCCGGCAAAACGTTGAAGGAGTTCACCGACCACTGGCTCGCCAAATTCCACGTCGACTGCACCGCGCTCGGCTGCCTGCCCCCTCACATCGAACCGAGCGCGCTCGAACACATCCCCCAGCAGATTGCCATGATCGAGCAACTGATTGAAAACGGCCACGCCTACGCGTCCGACGACGGCTCGGTTTATTTCAGCGTTTCCTCCTTCCCCGAGTATGGCAAGCTCTCCCATCTCGACACCCGCGAACTCGACCTCGGCAAAACCCAGAATGCCCGCGCCGATGCCGATGAATATGAAAAGGATTCCATCGCCGACTTCGTGCTCTGGAAATCACGCAAACCCGAAGACGGTGAAAATTTCTGGTCGTCTCCCTGGGGCGACGGCCGGCCCGGCTGGCACCTCGAGTGCTCGGCGATGATCAAGGAGTCTCTGGGCACCGACTTCGACCTCCACTCCGGCGGCGTCGACCTGGTTTTCCCCCACCATGAAAACGAAATCGCCCAGTCCCGTTGTTCCTGCGGCGGCAACTTCGCCGCCCACTGGTTTCACATCACCCACCTGATGGTCGACGGCGGCAAGATGTCCAAGTCGCTGGGAAACCTCTACACCAT
>JARFRT010000587.1 GCA_029287105.1 Akkermansiaceae bacterium
GGCCACTGCTCCGTTCTCGTCCAGCCGTCAAAGCCCGACCTCCTCAATTTTTCCACCGCCCGCGTCTCGCCCGTCACTGGGAAATCATTCGACGACCCCGACCCACACCACTTCTCATTCAACTCCCACCGCGGGTGGTGCCCCTATTGCCGCGGCTACGGCAGCGTGGCCGGCACCTCGACACATCAAAAAAACAAACGCGACGGATACAACTCCGAACTCGAGGCCGAAATCCACGAGACCCTCGCACCATCGGATCCCACCACCCGCCAGCCCTGCCCGGAATGCCACGGCGCCCGCCTGCGTGAAGACTCACGCTTCGTGTTCATCCACGGCCATCCCATCCAGGCCGTTAACGGCCTCTCTGTCGTCGATGCCATCAAAATGCTTGAACATTGGAAGTTTAGCGGGCGCGATCAGCTCATCGCCCGGGACGTCCTACCGGAAATCATCCAACGGCTCCACTTCCTCAACCACGTGGGCCTCGGATACCTTCAACTCGACCGATCCGCCGACACTCTTTCGGGTGGCGAATCCCAACGCATCCGGCTCGCCGCCCAGCTAGGCTCCAACTTGCGCGGCGTCCTTTATGTATTAGACGAACCCACCATCGGCCTGCACCCGCGCGACAACGTCAAACTGCTCGACACCCTGGAAGCGCTCCGCGACCGGGGCAACTCGCTGCTGGTTGTCGAGCACGACGATGAAACCATCGCGCGCGCCAACACACTGATCGAACTCGGCCCCGGCGCCGGCGTCCTGGGGGGCGAGATCATCGTATCGACGCCCGAAAGCAACCGGCCCACACCGCACACCTACCCACGCCGCCAGATCCCCAAGGCATCCGCTCCAACCGGCTGGATCAAACTAACAGGATGCCACGCCAACAACCTGAAAAACATCGATGCCCGCATCCCGCTCGGTCGGTTGACCGTGCTCACCGGCGTCTCCGGCTGCGGCAAGTCCTCGCTGATGCGTGGCTGTATCGCGACAATCTTCGACCGCAAAAAGTCATCGCGTTTGTACAAATCCGCATCGGGCCACAGCAAAATCAAGCATTGCTTCGAGGTCGATCAAACCCCGATTGGCAAAACCTCGCGCTCCTGCCCGGCCACCTACGTCAAACTCTTCGACACCATCCGGCAGCTCTTCGCCCAGCTTCCCGACGCCCGCACGCGCGGCTACACGGCATCGCGATTTTCATTCAATAACAAGGACGGCCAGTGCGCGGAATGCAAGGGCAATGGTCGGATCAAACTTGAAATGGACTTCCTGCCGACCACCTGGGTGCACTGTGAGGCATGCAACCAGATGCGCTATAACCCGGGCACGCTCGAAGTCCGCTACAACGGCAAAAACATCGGCGAGGTCCTGCAGATGAGTATCCGCCAGGCCGCTGCATTTTTCGCCGCCGTGCCCAAACTCCACCGGACCCTCGAACTCCTCAGCGACACCGGCCTGGGCTACCTCCAACTCGGCCAGCCCAGCCCGACCCTCTCCGGCGGCGAGGCCCAGAGGATCAAACTTGTTGCCGAACTCACCAAGGGCCGCAAGTCGGTCACCAAGGGGGCATTGCAGAACAACAACCTCTACCTGATCGAGGAGCCGAGCATCGGCCTGCACCAGCAGGATGTGGAGAAATTGATTGTTGTCCTCCACCGGCTCGTCGATGAAGGCCACACCGTGGTGGTCATCGAACACCACACCGCAATCATGGCAGAGGCCGACTACGTCATCGACATCGGCCCCGAAGCCGGGGAAAGGGGCGGTAAAATCGTGACTCAAGGCAGCCCCGAGCACATCGCCAAGTCGAAAACATCGCGTACCGCACCCTTCCTGAAATCAACCCTGCGGATATGAATGATTCCTCCAAGGGCACGATCGCGGCTATTGCGGCATTTTCCCTCTGGGGATTGCTCCCGGTATTCTGGAAAGCCTTGCACGGCGTCCCCCTCCTCGAACTGACGTCACACCGCCTGTTGTGGACACTCGTCATCCTGATCATCATCACCTCGCTGAGAGGGTCGCTGCAACAAACATGGGGCGCATTCAAATCGCCAAGGGTGGTTGCCATCCACACCCTTTCCGCCCTTCTGCTTGCAGCCAACTGGCTGCTCTATGTCTGGGCAACCCTGAATGACCGCATCCTGGAGGGTGCGCTCGGGTATTACATCAACCCTTTTCTCTACATCTTGTTAGGAAGGGTGTTTCTCGGCGAGCGTCACTCGCGTATGCAGCTTGCCGCCATCGCAGTGGCCGCCGCCGGGGTGGTCCTGCAATTTCCTGCCGTCAAGGGTGTGCCGTGGGTCGCCTTTGGCCTGGCCGCCTCCTTTGCCGCCTATGGCATGCTCAGAAAAAATTCGCCGCTCGGGTCATTTTCCGGACTGGCCATGGAATCCAGCATTCTCCTTCCCGTAGCCTCGCTTTACCTGGTCATCCAGCAGAGCCATGGCATATCAAGCTTCGGAGCTGACTCCACCACCACCCTGCTGCTCATCTGCACCGGTGCTGTCACCGCCGCCCCCCTGCTTCTCTTTGCCCGCGGTGCCCGCAGCATCAGCCTGTCATGGCTGGGCATCCTGCAATTCATCGGCCCGACCGGACAATTCTGTATCGGCTGGCTCGTCTACCACGAGCCCCTACCGCCGCTACGCATCGCGTCTTTCGCTCTCATCTGGACAGCCATGATCCTGTATATCATCAGCCTGCGACGGATGAAAAAACCTAACAATGGCCGTTATCGCCGCTGACAATCAACAGATCGTCGTTAGTTACCAAGGCAATCACCCACGGCCAAGGGAGCCCCTAACATGAATTCCACTGCCGTCATCCGACGCGAGCCGTCAGCTTGCAACCGATCGATTTCCAACGCCCCCTTCCCACAAGCCACGCGCAACAGGCCGTCTACGGCGAGTACCTCACCGGGCGTTCCTTGCTGGTCGCACACCTTGACCTGTGGAAATATTTTCAGCCGTCGCACTCGCCCCTTTTTATCCACGTAACTTGTCGACGTCCCCGGCCATGGGTCGTAGGCGCGAATACGGCGCTCCAACGCCTCCGCATCAAGCGACCAATCAATCTCACCATCCTCACGCAGCAGCTTGGAAACATAACTCGCACTCGCCTCGTCCTGGGGTTCCCTCGATGCCGTGCCCTCCGCTAGCTGGGCCAGCGCCTCCGTGAGGGCCACGGGGGCGAGATCCGCGAGCCGGTCGTGAAGTTCACCTCCGGTCTCGTGCCGACCAATGGCAAGTTCCTTTTTGAGAATGATGTCACCGGCATCAAGAGCCTTGATCACATACATCACGGTGACACCCGTCTGGCGGTCGCCGGCATCGATGGCCGCCTGGATGCAGGCCGCACCACGATATCGCGGCAGCAGCGATGCGTGCAAATTGATACATGCAACACGGGCAATATCCAGAAACGCCTGGGAAAGGATCTGTCCGTAGGCCATCACCACAATCACATCAGGCTTCAACGCGGTGAGCTCGGCAAGAAACGACCGGTCCCTCGCGCTCTCCGGCTGCAACACCGGTATGCCGTGGGCCAGCGCTTCCTGCTTGATCCGTGGCGGGGTCAGCACCTGTTTGCGCCCCACGGGCTTGTCAGGCTGCGTCACCAAAGCCACCAAACCCGCGTCAAGCAGGGTGGCAAATGAGGGCAGGGCGATATCCCCCGTCCCCACAAAAACAATGCGATGCTTCGTCATGCCGTTTGTTTGAGGATGGAGGGGCGCGCCCCCTATTTCGCAGGCGTCGCGCCGGCATCCGGCTTGGGAGCTCTCTGCGGACGAAGACGAAGGATCACCTTGGAGTCGACCTCGGGGAGATGGGTGGGATTAATCTGCCATTCCAGTGAGCCGGCGGCATGGGCGTAGATCCCCGGCAGGCAGAGCAACTCGTCACCAAAGGTGGCGAGCGAAATCACATTGCCACTAAGATCCGCCAAATACTTATGTGTCCCCTTCCCCTGACCGTGAATAATCGAGCCCGCAAAAAGCAGGGTATGGGTCGGGAACTTGACATCTTTCTCCTCGCCTGGCGTTTCCGTCCCTCCACCCTGGGAATCCTCGTATGCCTCGATAAAATCATTGATCGGACGTTCGACCATCTTGCCCGCCTTGTCCTTGAACACCAGGAAGACGTCCACCGGCCCACCCCTCGGGGGGACATGGATCCACCGTGTCCTTTCCTTGTCCACCGGCTTTTGCATCGCGGGATTCCCCGGTTTGGCACCCAGCAACAGAAGGGCGGCATGGATGTGCTTCGCCTTGGCGTCGATCGTGACAATCGACTCGTGCTCCTTGCTGTTCTTCGTACAGGCGATCAGCTCGAGCGCCCCCTGATCAAGACAGATGGAACCATCGACATCAACACAGAGTTCCTTGAGATTGATTTTGACACCGGGTAGCTTCAGCTTCTCGAGGGCAGCTTCCAGCCCGGAAGCAGGAGCGGCCTTCGGCGCCGGCTTGGCTGCGGGCGCTGGCTTGGCTTTCGATGCCGGCTTGGCTGCAGGAGCGGCGTCCAGCCCAGGTGCTGGCTCGACGGCGGCTTCAAGTGCTGACTCAGCGATCACGTCGGGCGTGCCCAGCGTCAGGATCAATGCCCACACCGCCATCGTCCCCGGAAGGGAAAACCTCCCACGGCCACGACGATTCATCCGGTAAGTTTTGCTGTTCATTCCCTTTACCCTGTATGTGCACTTGGGGTTCAGCAAGTAAAATAAGAGGGGAATGGCGATGCCTACTAAACGCGGTCATAAACGGTGATTTGGGGTGCGGTCGGCTTGCCTCCGCTTTGGGGCTGGTGAAAGTTGCACTCCCCCACTCGCGCCATGCTGAAATGCAGCCCTACTCCGTCGGGCTGGAATGAAAGTGTGCATTGCTTCACGCGGTGGGGTTTCATCGTGCATGTGTGCGCCTGCTGGTGGGGAGGCAAATGCGGCTATCGCCGGAACAGAGCTCGGCAAGCCGACTCAGAAAAAAGCGGAGGCAAGCCGTCCGCACTCCAAATCGGGATCAGATACTATTACTCCTTCGTCGCTCCCGGCAGCGGCAGGTAGCGGTTCCCTCCGATCTTAACGTCCTCACAGTCGATGATCTTGATGGTCGAGGCGTCATTGCCGACCGGTTCGGAATAGGTCGTGTTGCCGGTGATGGTTAACCCCGTGGTGCTTTGGCCTTTGACGCTTGTCCTGCCGCGCAGCACAAAATGGTTCCCTTCGATCTTGATATTCTGGTGCACGGCCTTGTTCGGCACGGCATTCTGCGGGTTGATGTTGATCACGGGTTCGGCGCAGCGGATGAACTTATTATTGCGGATTGTCATATCGCGCACGCAACCGGACTCGAACCAGCCTCTGGCGTCATCCTCAAGAAGGATGGCACTCATGTGGGTGACGTTAAAAGTGTTGTCCTCGACCAGCACTTTCCGTCGTGTTGTGATCAGAAACCCACGTGTCGGGATACGTGAAATCGTGCAGCCACGGATTTCCACCTCCGGTGTCCAGGTGATGTTTTCCAGCACGTCCTTTTCCTTGAAATCGGCGGGGAAGGGTTTTTCCAGGGTGAGCAGCATTTCCTTCGGGCTCAGCAACTCGGCGTCCTTGATCTTGTTCGCACTGTAGGGTTTGAGCGAATCCCACCGGATGAATTCAACGTCGTCACCCGCATTGAATGCCTTGAACCCGTATGTCTGCCTGTGAATGAAACTCACCTTGATTTGATGATCGGACACTTTTTCCGTCACCCGGAGGTGCGTTCCGTGGATATTGATCGCATCGTCATGGGCACCTGAAAAAACACAGTCGCGCACGAGCAGTTTCCCTTTGCATCCGGAGACCTGGATGCCGTCGGCCCAGGCTGCCGTCGTTCTGCCACTCGCCGGGTCCGGCGCGATTTTCACCCGGTCAAATGTCAGGTTTTCAGAAAACTGATTGACCAACCCCATGCCGTGCAAAAACTGAAAGTGGACATTTCTCCAGGTGATGTCCTTGCTGCGGCGAGTGAACACGGCGGCGTAATCGCGGAACGGCTCGCGGATCTGATAGATGTGACCAGCCTTCATTTTGTGCTTGCCGCTGGCGCGAAGCAACATCGGCTCGAGCTCCTTGATCGTCAGACCATTCAGCGGGTCGCGCCGACGGCGTACCTCGTTGGTTTCCAGATTCAACTCCTGCCCAAGCCCGCCCTGAAAGCTCCACCCCTCGCCCATCCACGTGAGTTTTCCACCCTCAATCGAGTATCGGGAATCCTTGTGGACTTGGAGATCGACATACCCATCACCCACGGAGACCACCTGGTACTCGGTCACCGTCGGGTGCTGGTAATCGAAGCTTAATC
This sequence comes from Akkermansiaceae bacterium, assembly GCA_029287105.1. Classification (GTDB taxonomy): domain Bacteria; phylum Verrucomicrobiota; class Verrucomicrobiia; order Verrucomicrobiales; family Akkermansiaceae; genus Oceaniferula. Next base: position 6,344 of record JARFRT010000587.1, read on the forward strand.
CGGAGACCGTCACGTTTTCACAATGGTCAACGCAGACTTCCATCATCTTGCCTCGGCAAATGATCGCCGCACCCGGCCCCGTGACGTTGATGTGTTTGGCATCCTTGAGGAAAATGGCGATCAACTTGTCGGCCTCAGGTGAGCCATTGGTATTCGAGATGTTGAATTTCCTCCGGCACAGGTTCTTGGTGTGAAAATCATACCGCCCCGGCGCGAAGCTGACCTGCACGGGTGCATCGGCCGTCCCGGCACCCATCACCATCAAAGTCTGGTCAAACGACCCGGGTGAGGTGATTTTCACCTTGTCGCCCGGGGCTAACAACAATTGGTTGATCCCACCAAAGCTGCGCCATGCGAGGTTCGGCTTCAGCCCGGACTGGCTGTCGTCCCCTTTAACCGGGTCGATGTAATAGGTGGTATTGCCGGGGGAAGGTTTCCGTTTTTCCTTCGGCGGATACAGGCCGTCGGAGGAAAGGGCCGGTGCGATCGCAAGGGCCATCGCAACAAGGCTGATGAGTAGAGATGATGTTTTCATGGGCTGATCTTTCATAGAAATCATTTAACCTCACAGGCTGGAAAAACGGGCACGGGCCATCCGTTTTTGTCACGCAAGTTGGGTATCGCGGTGTCAAACCAGCCCATCCGGACAAACTTAGGTGCCGAGATTTTGTCGGAGTGAACGCTGACTTGTTTCCCCTCGAGCGTGGCGGTTGCGGGGAGAAATTCCTTACCGTCGGAGGAAAGCTCGAAACAGGTCGGCGCCTTACCGTCCTTGGTGGTCAGGCCCTGATCGACCCCGGAGAAGCTGACCAGCACCTTATTCCCATTATGCGTCGCCCCGGAGCCCACCGGGCCGGAGGTGACGACGTCTTTTCCGTATTGACGTTTCAGAGCCATCGCGGCGAGCCGTTCCCCCACCGGTTGCTTGTGCCGCGGGTGTATTTTTTTGACGTTGATGTTGGTATCGTGGATCGAAATCACGCTGACGCCCGGGACCTCCTTCGCTGCACGGTACTGGGCCGCCCAGATGGTCTCGCAGAGGAGTGAGCTCGGAATACCTTTGCGCGAGTAATCAAAGGGGGCAACCTGGACCATATGCAATGGGATGGCAGGCCGACGAAACTCCCTGGACCAACCATCGCTGAGGGCTTTGATCGACTCAAAATAATCCTTCGATCCACGATTGGATTCCCCTTGGTACCAAATCACCCCCTTGATCGCATACGGTGTGACCGGGACGACGCGGGCGTTGTGAATATGAGAGCCCTTACGCTCGATTCCGGCAGCCTTGTGCTCCTTTGCCGGGATGAACGGCTCGATCCGTGACCCGTTTTGGGCGATGATGATGTAGCCAACCGGCACGTCTAGTTCCTGTTCGAGCTTCAGGGAGAAGAAAAATGCGACGGCGGACGAGCTCATCACCTGCTCGGAGCAAAGGACCCAGCGGTCGTTAACAAAGGCTCGCACCCGGTTGTTGTCCTTCTGCGCCTGATAAACCGCGCGCTCATCCCCAGGGCTCTGCCTTATGCCGGTCGCCATGTTCGACTGGCCGGACGCCAGCCAGGCTTCTCCGACAAGAACGTCATCAATGACAATTGTGTTCTTGCCGGCGACGGTCAGTTGCTGTGCTTTTGACGATGCTTTCAGCGGCGCGAGTTGCGCATGCCAGTTCCCCTCCGCATCGGTGGTTGCTTTCTGGCGCTGGCCGGCAAGCTCGACGGTGACCTGCTCCCCCTTGTCCGCCGTCCCCCAGAGGGTGACCTCAACCCCACTCTGCAGGATCATGTGATCGGAAATGATCTTGGGCAATACGACGTCCGCCAAAGAATACGGGGCGAGTGTGAGCAGGAGTGCTATAATTGTTTTCACGACCAAGGCCATAGCCTAAAAGGCATATTTACCCAACCCCCTAAATGCAAAATCCCATTACACGGGAGTCACCATGCCATGGGTTATCCAAACACATCCTTCACGGCCTTACCCTTACCATCGACAGTAGCGTAGAATGGCCGGCGTTCGATATCAAACGCGGTCTTGGGGCTAATGCCCATGGCCGTGAAAATGGTGGCGTGGAGGTCGGTGATGCTGACCGGATTTTCGATCGCGAGGCAGGGACGCTCGTCGGCGGTCTTGCCATAGAGAAATCCCTTTTTCACCCCGCCACCAAACATAACAACCGACGAACCACCGGTAAAATGACGGTGGAGGCCATAGTGCTTGGGATCTTTGAGCACATCGGTCTTGGCGCGGCTCTGGTCGCGCGCCTTGCTGCCGGGAACTCCCTCGATCAGCATGTCACGACTGAACTCGCTGGCAATCACAACCAACGTGCGGTCGAGCAACCCACGTTCTTCCAGGTCGCGGATCAGTTTGGCCACGGGCCCGTCGACCTCCTTATGCAGGCGATCGACCGTGGCGTGCCCATTTTCGTGGGTATCCCATTGTTTGAACGGGGTGTATTCGGTGGTCACCTCGACAAAGCGCGCGCCGGACTCGACCAGTCGGCGCGCCAAGAGGCAACCGCGCCCGAATCGTCCGGTGTTGTATTCATCGTAGCTTTCCTTTTTCTCCAGACTCAGGTCGAACGCCGCACGCTCCTTCGATCCGAGAAGTTTGTGCGCATTCTCAAGCGAGCGCAACATCGACTCCTGATGGTAGTCGCTGAGAAACTCGCCCTTCGGTGAGTTTTTCAACATCTCTTTGAGCGCCTTATAACGTCGGCCAAACCGGTCGGCCGACATCCCGGCCGGCGGTTTCACGGCCTCGGAAGCCTTCTCGGGATACGGCAGGTTGAACGGGGCGTATTCACTGCCAAAAAACCCACCGGTGGTGAATGCCTTGAGTTCCTCGCTTTCGCCATTGCCTTCGAGCGATTGCCCGATGTTGATGAACGGAGGCATCACGTCGTTTCGCGAGCCCAACATCTTTGCCATCCACGCTCCGATGTGAGGCGCGGCGACGGTTTGCGGGGGCACGTAGCCCGTGTGCCAGTGGTACTGGTGGCGCGAGTGCAGGATGTGGCCAAGGTCTGCCTGGGTCGCCGACCTGATC
>JARFRT010000604.1 GCA_029287105.1 Akkermansiaceae bacterium
ATCGTGCATGTTGCACTTGCCGCGCGGGAACCCCGGGGCACCCTGGTCACCGGAAATGGCCACGATCGTGTTGTCGAGTTCACCCATTTTTTCAACCTCCTTGAGAAGAACATCGCAGGCGGCGTCGAAAGCCATCGCCTCGCCGAGGTAGTCGGCCATGTCCTCGCGGATGACGTCGTTATCGGGCAGCACGGGGGGGAGTTTCCCCTTCAAGTCATCGGGATTGAGCCCCCAAAGTGCCTTACCCGATCCGCGGGTCCACTTGCGGTGGGTATTGGTCGGGTTGAACGAATAGAAAAACGGCTGGCCCGGTTGGCGGTTGGCGAGGAAGTCGCGGAAGTTCCCACGGACTTGCTCGAGGATCGTTGCCTTGGCGGCGGCTTTATCCTTCGCTTTGCTAACAAACTGCGAGTACTGGTTCAGGCTGCGGCCTGCCTTGTCGTAGATGTTTTGTTTGCCGCCGATGATGCTGGCGCGCATGTGGAGTTTGTAGGTCAGTCCGATGTGGTAGCCGCCGTCCTGCAGGGTGACGGGCATGCCCTTGATCTTGTCGAATGGGTCGGGCACCCCTTTCTGCCACGGGTGGTGCAGTTGGGAATGCGATGCGTTGCGGAAGAAATGGCGCCCGGTATTCAAGGCGGCACGCGACGGGGTGCAGGAGGGCACCGAGACAAAGGCATTCTGGAACAGCGCCCCCTCACGAGCGACCCGGTCGAAGGCGGGCGTGGTGATGATGTCGTTGGGCGAGGGGTTTTTCGGGTCGGCGTAGGCCGAGGCGTAACGACCGAGGTCGTCGGCAAAGAGCAGCAGGATGTTAGGCTTCTTTTTCGCGCCGGCCTGATCGGTGGAATCGGCGGCGTGAACCTGCGACAGGCTTGCGATGACGAGGAGGGAGGTGAGGAATGTTTTCATGGGATTTTGCTTGGGCTTGGATTTCTACTTGATTTTTGACCGCGAAAGAAGACGAAATGCGCGAAAGGAAGACTTCCTCCTTCGCCAAGGCTCCGGCGCGACAAGTGGGATTGGGCTTGGGTTGCGGGTTCTTTTTTGACCGCGAATCGGGCGGATTTTGCGAATCTTGCTTGGGTTGCTACTTCGTTTGGAAACCACGGAATACACGAAAATCACGGAAAGGCTTGGGTTGCCGAGGGACAGGAGTGTCCCTCCTCCCTAGGGCCCGCGAAGCGGGAGGATAGGGAGAGTGGACACTCCTGTCCACGGCGGAGGATAGGTGAAGTAGCCTGTCTTTCTTATTTAGTTTTTGGAGTTTGGAGTTTGGTTTTTGGAGCTTATCCCCCTTGGTATTTGGAGTTTAAAACTTAAAACTTCAAATAGGCTGCGGCGAAGCGTTTGCCGATTTCTATCTGGGCTGCTGTGTCGTAGTGGAGTTGATCGCCGATGTGTCCTTTGAGGTCGCGGGCGTCGATGCAGGCAGTATGTTTCCGTTTTCCGGGAAGACCTAACAACACCCGATTCACCTCCTTCACGTGCCGGAATGGGCCCCTGTTGATGTAGGAGCCGAGGGTGCATGCGATAAATGGCAGGGTTGGGTTTTTGAGGTCACTGCGGTAGCGGTCGATCATATCCAGCAACTTGCCTTCATACGAGTCGTGCAGCGGCTTGGTGGAATCCGATTCGCCTTGCAGCCAGAGTATCGCTTTGACGCGAGTTTTGAGTTTGCACTGTTGAGCAGCTTCCCGGGTGAGCTCGAGTGACCGCTGGTAGAGTTTTTTATCTTTCCCGTAGGCTCCGATGGGCGCGCCGCCGACGGCACCCGGTATCAGACCTATTTTCAGTTGTTGATCGTGTTGTGCGAGTGTCTGGGCGAAGCTCATCCCCGGGCCGGTGCCGGAATTGTCACTGCCGTCGATGCTATCCGGTGTTCCTTGTGCATGCAAGGGGTCACGCGCGATGTACCACTGCCGCTGTTTCGAGTGAAAAAACAAGATGTTTTTATTCTCCACAGGTTTCATCTCGATGACACCGCGGCCTTTCATGTTCGACTGCCCAACCAGCAGGAAGAGGTCCAGAGTGTCCTGCTCTGTGAAGGTGGAAAAATCGGCGGGGTGGAGCGGTGGCTGTGCGGCACCACCTCGGGTGCCTTTGGCCGGCAGGCGCATCGGCAGCCCTGCGCAGGCGGTTCCGACTGCGGTGCGTATGATAAAGTCTCTACGATTCATGAGGGTTTACTAATCATTGTTAGATTACTTATCCGCCAGATGAAATTGGGACAGTTGAGAAC
>JARFRT010000011.1 GCA_029287105.1 Akkermansiaceae bacterium
GGCCACAGCCGGCTCAGGAAGCCACGCTTCGGAGCGCGCTCACTTTCGACGATCTGGGCATAGCGAATCAGCCCAAGGGCTGTGGTGAATTGTGGGTCCTTGAAACTTGCTTGCACGCCGCTCAGCTCGGGCGGCTCCGGGCGATAGATGTCCCGGCCAAATACATCATGCGCGAGCTCGCCGAATCCACGCATCAAACTCGTGCCGCCCGCCAGGAACACTCCGGTTCCCACCTGCTCCATCGCTCCCTCCGGCAAACGCGCAAGCAGCAGCTTCATCGTTTCCTCCATGCGCTGGCGGATGATGTCATTGAGCAACTGGCGCTTCACCTCGGCATCCGAGAACCCTTTTTCATCGACCACCTTGGCAGTACCCACCGAGCGGGCCGGGTCACCCGACGCATCGCCCTCGCGGACCTTGAGGACCTCAGCCTTGGAAAATGGCGGACCGGTGACCAGGTGGATGTCATTGGTGATGTGGTCTCCCCCCACCGGGATGCAGCCGGACGCCGCGATCGAGCCCTTGAGGTAGAGTACGTAGTCGGTGGTGCCGCCGCCGATGTCGATGACCAGGGCGCCGGCATCCTTTTGCTCGCGCTCGAGTGCCACCTGGGCGGTGGCGATCGGCGCAAATACGACGTCATCCACCTCCAAGGGAATCTCCCGGACACACTTGATGCTATTTTGAATGCGGGTGCGGATGCCGTGCACGATGTGGAAGTCCACCTCGAGCGAACGACCCAACAGACCGACCGGACTCACCGTATGTTCATGCTTGTCGAGCCGGTAGTGGCGGATGAAATTATGCAGGTAAACGTGATCACCGGGGATGGCGAGGTCGCGGGCGATCTCAGTCGCCTCATCGATGTGACCTTCGTGCACCACCTCCTCCTCGTCGGGCAAACGGAATGTGCCGCGATTGTTCACGCCTTCGATATGGGCACCCGTTACCGCGAGCAGCACGCTGCTGATATCGACGTCACAGACGTCCTCGGCCTTGAGCAAGGCGTCCTTAAGACCGGCACGCGCCTGCGGGTAGTCAGAGATCTCACCCTTTCTGACACCGGCGCTACGTGTCTCGCCGACACCGAGAATCTTCACCGATCCGTCAGGCTTCACCTCGCCCACCACCATACAGGTTTTGGTGGTGCCTATTTCGAGTCCTACGTGTATTTTGGTGCTGGCCATTAATCAGGGCAAAGGATGGGTAAGTGTGGGTTAGTTACGGTTGAGAATCGACCGAATTTCACGTTCGTTGGGGTTGACGGGAACGGGTTGACGTTTTGGCCTCACGAGCACGGGATCACCAGCGAATTTTACCGGAATATTTTTTTGCGGGATCAGGTTGATGTGCTGGACTTCACGCTGGGTATTCAAGGTGTGCTCACGGATGGTCAGGAAGTCAGCCAACTGGCGGTCATGCTCATACATCCCGAACGTCGCGTGCGATCCATCGTTGCAGACGGCCTTCATCGAGTAGTCGTTGACGAGCACGACACGCTCGGGCAGCCACTCGGCCCGCACGTTGCCGGCGCCAAAGGTCTTCACCAGGTGAAGTGCCCGCATCACCTCGGGGTGTTTCATTTTACTCCCGTGCTGGAAGGCATCGCTTTTGGCAAGCTTGACCACGATAACGGGCAAGTCCCTGGCCGAGTTCCACAGCGCCCCTTCGCAGGGAAAGGTGATCCCGTTTTTGTCGGCGAGGATTCCCCCGTTCCGGCGTCCTGGAAATCCGAGGGTGGCACACTCGATCCACACGGCGGGCACACGCTCGGTGAGGCGGATCCGCAGTGTCCCGGGCAGGCGGCGCTCGACATCACAGTCGATCACCTCGGGCAGGTCCTGCAGGCTGTCGCGGACGCCGCTGGTATCGATGGCAAAAATACTGGCTTTAAGATCGATGCCGGCGACGTCCACCACGCGCGCGTGATCAAGGTGGCCATTAGTGTGGAGATCGATTTCCTGCAGCCGGTATTTTTCATTGCCGAGAAAAAGGTGCTGGATCCCCTTATAGCCGCCCAGGCCGATCAGGCCAAGCAGGACGAGTAAAACGGCGTATTTCACGCCCTTGCCCATACCACTCAGGACCTGGAACATCACGATGCGTGGTGAGTGCACGTTGATGTGCAGTTTTTGCAGGTCCCCGCCCCTGCCTACGGTACGCGGTGAGCGCGTGGTTTTCCGACGTGGTTTGAATCTGGCCATGGTTGTTCCTGAGTTGCGGGTTTCAGCGGCGACGGGCGAGCGACAGTTCGGCGATCTTTTTGCAAAGCGGACCGAAATCATAGCCAGCCACCTTCGCGGCCTTGGGTAGCAGGCTGCTGGCGGTCATTCCGGGGATGGTGTTGGCTTCGAGCACGTATGGGTTGGCTTCGGCATCCAATAAAACATCCACCCGTGAGTAGATTTCAATGCCCAGGGCGCAGTGTGCCGCGAGGGCGGCCTCCTGCACACGCACCGTGGTGAGTTCGTCCAGCTCGGCCGGACAGTAGTAATCGGTACCGCCGCCATCATTGAGCCATGGATACTTGTTGTTCATATCATAGAAACCACTGCGCGGCGCGATCTGGACAACCGGAAGGGCGACACCATCAAGCACGCCAACGGTGAGCTCGTCGCCAACGATCAATTGTTCAATCAACACCTCGTCACCGTACCGGGCCGCATCGGCCATCGCGGCCATCGCCCCGGCCTCGTCATGCACAATATGCACCCCCACGCTCGAACCTTCGCGGGGCGGCTTGATAACGTAGGGGAGCGGCATCGCCGGGAGCTTGACCCCCGCCGAACAATCGACGATTTCCGACGCGGGGGTGGGTACGTTGCTCTCTACAAAGACCTGCTTGCTGGCCACCTTGTCGAAGGCGACGCGACTACTTTCAACGCCGGCGCCGGTGTAGGGCACGCCGATCTCCTCGAGCATTGCCTGCATTTCACCGTCCTCACCAAAGGTGCCGTGGATGACGTTGAAACAGAGACCGGTACCCTCGGGCAGGTCGAGTGAATGATCGGTCACATCAACAGGCACCGCATTGAGACCTTGCTCAAGGAGGGCGCTCAGCACGGCATTACCGGACGCCAGTGAAACATCACGCTCGGAACCAGGGCCACCCATGAGGACGGCGATGAGTAAGTTGTTATCCATGTGTATTGTTTTCATTCGGAGGGGGGTAGTTAGAATGTGTATTCGTCTTCACCGATGATCTGGACCTCGGTCTCCATGGTGATGTTGCGGCTGGATTTGGCTTTGCGGCGGATCTGGTCGATCAGGCCAAGCACATCGGTGGCCGTGGCCTTACCGCGGTTGACGATAAAATTCCCGTGTTCCTTAGAGACCTGGGCTTTTCCCATCGACGCCTCCTTCATCCCCAGTTCATCAACCAGCATGCCGGCGGGAATCTCCTCCGGGTTTTTAAAAATGCAACCGGCACTGGCGGCGATCGGTTGTGACGCGCGGCGTTTGTTTTTTGACTCATCCATACGCCGGGCGATGCTGGACGCATCGGATTTTTGCGCCTGGAATCGGGCGACCAGGGCGAAGTTGCGCCTTAGTTCGGGCACGTTGCGATAATGCGCGATGATCTCGTCGCGCTTGCGCTCGTGGATGCCGCCATCCTCATCGAGAAAGGTCACGCTGATCACCTGGTCAAACGTTTCGATCCCCATGGCCCCCGCATTCATCCGAAGCCCCCCACCGACATTCCCCGGGATACCCTCCATCCACTCCATGCCGGTGAGCCCGTGGGATGCGGCCACGCTGGCGACCTTTTTAAAGCGGGCACCCGCCCCGGCAATGATGACATCCCCCTCCACCCGGACATGGGAAAACTCCCCGCCCACGGGATGGATAACGGCACCCCGGATACCTCCGTCACGCACAAGAAGGTTCGAGCCTCGCCCGACGATGCGCTGCGGGATACCCCGGTCGCGACAGTAGCGCACGAGCTCTGCAAAAGCGTTGAAACTATGTGGCTCAAGCCAAAGCTGCGCCGGCCCACCGCAAAGGATGGTGGTGTGGCGGCTCATCGGCTCGTAGAGTTCGCCATCCGCCTCACCCTCGGCGCAGTAACGCAGCATCTCCTCGAGCAACGTCATGTCCCGGGCAATCTTGGTGCCAATCTCGTGCACGTTCCCGGCGCCGAGCGTAATCAGCAGGTCGCCCGCCTTGAGCGCGTTACCCACGGCATGGTGCGCGGAGGGCACCGCACCCACCACCTCGGCACGGGTGTCGCCATTGGCTGCGATCGCATCGACGATGGTTTGCGCCGTAACCCCGTCGATAGGCAACTCACTCGCGGGATAGATGTCCGTCACAAAAACACGGTCGGCAGCTTGCAGCGCCTTGCCAAAATCATCCGCCAACTTCTGGGTGCGGCTGTATCGGTGCGGCTGAAACACCACAACCAGCCGGTCCGGCTTGAGTGAGCGCGCCGTCTGCAGGGTGGCCGTGACCTCGGTCGGGTGATGGCCGTAGTCGTCGATGACCCGCAGCCTGGGTGACAGGTATTTGTTTTCAAAACGTCTTCTCGCACCTGCAAAAGTGCCGAGGCCGCGGGCGACAAGCTGGAAATCCACCTCGGCGGCGTCGGCCACGGCAATGGCGGCCAGGGCATTGAGTACGTTATGCCGGCCCGGGATACCGAGCCCGACCCTTCCTAACAAATCTCCGCGTCGGATCACATCAAAAGTCACCGTGCCGCCGGTCTCATGCACATCACTGGCGACAAAATCAGCATTTTCCCAGCCGTAGGAAACCGCACCGTCTCTACCCGCGCAAAGTGCACCGGCGACCGGACAGCCGGCAAAGTAGATTTTATTCCCCCGTGTCTGATCAAGCAGGGTCGTGAAAACTTCCTTGATATGATCGATCCCGCTGTAGAAATCCAGATGCTCTTCTTCAATGTTCAGCACCACACAATGTTCCGGCTGATAGAGTGCCAGTGTGCCGTCACTTTCATCCCCCTCGGCCACCATCAACTCACAGTCCTCCTCCCAGTGGGCATTGGTTCCCAGCACCGGAATCTCGGCACCGACGTAATGGCATGGCATGATCCCGCCGCGCCTGAGCAGGTGGGCGCACATCGCGGAGGTGGTCGTCTTGCCATGCGTCCCGGAAATGACCACCCCCTTGCGGGTATGTAAAATCGCAGCCAGACACTCGGCGCGCCGTATGCACGGGATGCCATGTACCCGCGCCTCGGCACGGGCGACGTTGTCGTCGCGGATGGCCGATGAATAAACAACCACATCCGCACCGTGCACCTCGTCAGCGCGGTGGGGGCTGGAAAAAACGAGACCCAGCCCCTGCATGCGCTGCGTTTCCCCGCTGGTCACCCTGTCCGAGCCGCTGACTCGATGACCCATTCCTAACAACAAAAGTGCCAGCCCACTCATGCCCGATCCGGCAACACCCACAAGGTGCACCTTCACCGGGTTTCCCCGGTCGGTCAGTCGTTTGCTTAGTTCATCAATCTTCATTCCTTAAAAAATGTTCAGTCGGCCACTGGTTCCATCATCAGGTCAGCACATCCACCGATATCTCGTCGCAGATTTTAGCTGCCGCATCCTTCAATGCAAGGCCATCCGCCCTGGACGACATCTCCCGCATCACCTCCTCATCCTCCACCATCCGGGTGAGATCCGCCACCAACTCACCAGCGTCGAGTTCGGCCTCCTGCCGCATCACCGCCGCTCCGGCATCCTCAAACACCCTGGCATTCACCGTCTGGTGGTCATCCGCGGCGTAGGGGTAGGGCACCAGAATCGAGGGCATCGCCACATAGGCAAGCTCGCTCATACTCGACGCACCGGACCGGCACACCGCGACGTCACAGGCAGCATAAGCCGCAGCCATGTCATCACAAAATGAAAGCACATGATAACCGGCGCGCCCCGACGCCATCTCCTTGACCCGGTCGTGGTCAAAGGCACCCGTGATATGGAGAAATTGAAGACCGGGCATCGCCCTGGCCGCCTCCACCACCAGAGTGTTCAGCCGTTTCGCCCCCTGACTGCCACCCATCACCAACACGGCCCGACCCTCGGGGGAAAGGCCGTATTTCGCCCGCGCCTCAGCTTGGCTCGGCAGCGCCGTGAGCTCGTGACGGACAGGTGTGCCGGTGACAACCACATCGGATTGGGGGAAATAGCTCGCCGCAGCCTCAAGGCCAATCAAGACTTTTCTGCACCAGCGCGCGGTAAGTCGGTTCGCCTTGCCCGGCAAGGCATTGGAATCATGCACATAGGTCATCAAGCCCATCTTTTTCCCGGCAAACACGGGGGGCAGCGAGGTGAACCCACCCATCCCCAGCACCGCGTCCGACTTGTGCTCGACGAGGATTTTGCGGCACTGCTTCACCGTGCTCCAGAGTTTGAAAAGAAAGGGGATCATCTTCGGGGAAAATGTCGGCGGCTTGGCAATCGCCGGCACCGTTTGAAATGTCAGCCCGCCGTACTTCTTCGACGCCTCGGCATCCACCTTTTTCTCGGAAATCAGTAACAACACGCCATGCCCACGCTTCTCAAGTTCTTCCGCCACGGCAATACCCGGAAACAAGTGTCCCCCGGTGCCGCCACAGGCGATTAATACATTCATTTTCTTAGACATACCGATAGTACTTCATCGCGCGTCCCAGCACGCAATCTCCGCTTAGCCATTATGCGGAAAAGCCATTGACCCTTCAATACTTAATGTTCGTTAAATACCGACTTCCTCCCGCTTTTTCCTGCAAATTCGCCCTTATCTACAAATCTTCCGTGTCTTCCCCTCTGCCAGCGGTTATTAAAAACACGTGAGCGCCGCCATGGATACCGACGACCTGCACCAGTTCCTGACCTCAGGCGACTGGAAAACCACCTTCTCCACCTCCGTGCTCGCCGCCGGATTCAAAACAGCACGGGCCCAACAAATCACCCGCTGCGTGGCGGAACGGCTCGACACCCACGACGTCGAAATCACCGCCTCCATCATCGATCCATCCGGCCATCAGGACGAAACCACCATCGCGCTCTGGCCCGAAAACGGCACCCTCCAGCTCGACACCTCCTGCACCTGCGCCGTGCGCACCTGCTGCACCCACGCCGCCGCCACCCTCGAGCACCTGACCCGCCCGGGCCGACTCGAAAAAGCGCTCGGCGAACTTGCGCAACAACCGACCACCAGCACGCTCGACCAACGCATCGCCGACGCCCCCCCGCCCCTCCAGGAGAGCCCGTCTCCGGACGCCCCCACCTTCCACCTCTCCATTCAACGCCGACCCGAGGGCGACAACTACGCGTGGCTACCCGAGATCTTTGCCAGCGCCCATGCCGACTACGCGGGTGATCGTTACCCACTCGACCCCGCCGGCAACATCTCCCGACCGCGCCAGCGCGCCGCCGAGATGACCGCCCTCAACACCCTCTACGCACTCGACCTCATCCCGGGGGCCGAAACCCCACCAGCCTCACTCAAAAAACTCGCCCCGCCACCTACCGGGGGCACGCTGTGGGCTCCCAACCAAAAAGAGTGGCAGCCGTCACTCTACTGGCAACGTTTTCACCATGAAGGTGTCGCCGCCCTTGAAAAACGGGGCTGGACGGTTGCCATCGCCGCTGACGCCGCCCCGAAACCCCTCCGCTTCAACGCCTCAAGCTGGCGCGCCGAATTTGTCGACGAAGGCAGAGGATGGTTCAGCCTCTCCGCCGGGTTCGAGATCGACGGCGAACACATCGACCTGCAACCGATCCTCGCCACCCTGGTCGAATACAACTTTCTCGACCTCACCCGCAACATGCCGGACGGACAGGAATTCCTCATTTTTCTCGCCGACGGCAGGGGCCTGACACTCCCGATCGGGCGCTTCCGCCGCATCCTCACCCACCTCGGCGAACTGATGGCTTTCAAGTTTTCCGACAAGCCGATCAAGCTGCACAAAATCGACGCCGCGCAGCTTGTCAACGCCCTCGACGAGGAGCTCGAAACCACCGGGACGCCACCGCATATCCAACAACTCAGCGACGCGTTCCAAGCACCCGTCACCCGCCACCCGTCACCCGTCCCGGCAACGCTGAATGCCACCCTGCGCGACTACCAGCGCGAGGGCTACGAGTGGATGCAGTTCCTCGCGAACAACGGCCTGCACGGCATCCTCGCCGATGACATGGGCCTCGGCAAAACCATGCAGACCCTCACCCACATCCTCGCCGAGAAAGAAAAAGGCAACACCCTGCCCAACCTCGTTATCGCCCCCACCAGCGTGGTCGAAAACTGGCAACGTGAAGCGGCAAAATTCGCGCCCTCGCTGAAGATCACCATCCTGCAAGGAGCCGACCGACACCGCCGGTTTGCCGAGCTTGCCGATACCGACATCGCGCTCACCTCCTACGCACTCCTGCACCGCGACCTCGACCTCTTCACCGTGCAACCCTTCCACCTCTGCGTCCTCGATGAGGCACAGCACATCAAAAACCCCGGCGCCCAGGTCTCCCACGCCGTCCGCCAGCTCGACGCCCGGCACCGCATCTGCCTCTCCGGCACCCCCATCGAAAACCACCTCGGCGAACTCTGGAGTCTGTTCGATTTCCTGATGCCTGGACTGTTAGGATCCGCCGACACCTTCCGCGACACCTTCCGCACCCCGATCGAAAAAGAGGGCAAGCAGCAACGGGCCGACGCCCTGGCCAGCAAGGTCGGGCCGCTCATCCTCCGCCGCACCAAGGATCAAGTCGCCACCGAACTCCCACCGAAAACCGAGATCCCCCACTTGATCGAGCTCGGGTCCGATGAAAAGGACCTCTACGAAACCGTGCGCTCGACCATGGATAAGCACGTCCGCCAGGCACTCGCCATCCGTGGCCAGCAAGCCCAGATTGTCTTCCTCGACGCCCTGCTCAAACTTCGCCAGATCTGCTGCCACCCCGACCTCGTCACCCTCAGCAACCACACACCGGCATCCGACAAACCCAGGACGTCCGCAAAATTCGACTACCTCACCGACCTGCTCGAAACCCTGAAACAAGAAGGCCGGCGCGTGCTCATTTTCTCCCAGTTCACCTCCATGCTCGAGATCATCGAGCACTATCTGATCGAACAAAACACCCGCTACCTCAAACTCACAGGCGCCACCAAAAACCGACAAGACCTCGTGGAAAAATTCCAGGCGGGTGAGGCCGAGGTCTTTCTCATCTCGCTGAAAGCCGGCGGCACCGGACTCA
>JARFRT010000041.1 GCA_029287105.1 Akkermansiaceae bacterium
CAGGTTCTGGCTCGATCTCCGGGAAGATGGCGCGGCGGCGGAAGTGCTGGCGCAGCAGCGCCTCCAGCGGGCGATCGGCGTGATCTACCGACCCGAAACCGAGCGCGGAAGCCACTATTTCAGGGCCTCGCTGCCGCAGCAGTTCGACGTGATGATCCACATCGAGGAAACACGGGCATTGGAGCCGCTTGAACGCCTCAGCCTGTGGGACGAAGGCGAGTTGCCCGAGACCTTTCCATCAGGGCTGTAATGCCGCCCGGCCAATCCATCCCGCCCCTGAGCGTGCCCCCAACCTGGCATTTGAAATGCGAGTCACCCGAACGCGGCAGTTTCCGTGCCAGACAACAGCGGAGCGGATCTGATTCCATCGCTGGGAACCGGCGTGTCCGCGCCCGCTGCCAGAAAGTCCCTCCTCAAAAGCTAATTTCCGACAATATCATCGTATTGCTCTGAATAAAACCCCATGTTCGGTGCGTAATGTCTACCATCATGCGCTCCACTACCTTTCTATCTCTTGTCGCCCTGATTCCTTTCCTGCTGGTCAACTCAGCCGATGCTGGCCGCAGGGTGAAGATGAAAAACGTCGACCTCACGAAGGGAGAGGCGATTCCGAAAGAGGCCACGCACGATTGGAATTTGGGTGCCACCGGAGCTCGCGGGTGGATTTTTAGCGAGCGCTTGGAAACATCGAAGGCGCGCCAGATCGGGGTGACCAAAGTAGCCAAAGGCACGTCGGCTGACGGGGCGCTGCGAGTGGGTGATGTTATCCTGGGGGTTTCGGGAAAGCCCTTTTCATACGACCCCCGTGTTGAGTTTGGCAAAGCACTCAGCGCAGCCGAAGCTGCCTCGGGCAAGCTGTCGCTGATTCGTTGGCGTGATGGCAGGCAGGTGCTGGTGGATATTTCATTGCCGGTGTTGGGAGCCTACAGCAATACCGCTCCTTACCATTGTCCGAAGTCGAGGCAAATTTTGGTGCAAGGCTGTAAGGCCTTGGCAAAACGCATGGCAATGCCCACCTACAAAGAGGGCACGATCCCCCGCTGCTGGAATGCATTGGCGTTGCTGGCGTCCGGCAACAAAACCTACATGCCACTGATCAAGCGTGAGGCCGAGTGGGCATCCCAGTTTTCAGCCGAGGGAATGGCGACTTGGTACTACGGCTATGTGATTACTTTTTTGGCCGAGTATCAAATGGCGACGGGTGACGATTCATTCAAGGCGGGTATGACGCGTCTTGCACTCGAGGCGGCACGCGGTCAGAGCATTGTCGGTTCGTGGGGGCACAAGTTTGCGGGAGGTGACGGTCGATTGGTCGGCTACGGCATGATGAACGCGCCTGGACTGACGCTGACGACATCGCTGGTTCTGGCCCGGATGGCGGGTTTGCAGGAAGCGGATGTGGATTTGGCCATCGAGCGCAGTGCCAAGATGCTGCGGTTTTATGCCGGCAAGGGTGCGGTACCTTACGGCGATCACGCGCCCTGGATCCAAACCCACGAAGACAACGGCAAGTGCGGCATGGCAGCGATGCTGTTCAATCTGCTCGAGGAAAAGGACGTCGCGACTTATTTCGCACGGATGACCCTCGCATCGCATGGCTCGGAAAGGGACACCGGGCACACCGGCAACTACTGGAACGTCAGCTGGGCGATGCCGAGTGTCTCATTGTCGGGCCCGGAGGCGACCGGTGCCTGGATGAAGGAATTCGGTGCCTGGTACTTTGATTTTGGCCGGCAGGCCGATTACAGTTTCCGCCATCAAGGCCCCCCCAATGCCCGCCCTGATCACACCCGCAACTGGGACGCAACCGGCCACTGTCTCCTGGCGTATGCGCTGCCATTGAAGCAACTGGTGATCACCGGCAAGAAAGCACCAGTGGTTCCCGAACTCACGGCGGAGCAAGCGCAAGGAATCATTGAGGATGGCCGCGGCTGGAGCAACCTCAACCGCAATGGCTTTTACGATGCACTCGATACCAAAGCATTGTTCGGCAGGCTGGGAAGTTGGTCTCCGGTGGTGCGCGAGAGAGCGGCCATGGCATTGGCGAGACGCAACGATGTCCAGGTGTCCGATGTGATTCAGATGCTCAAAATGGATGATGTTAGTTTCGCCCTTGGCGCTTGCCAGACACTGGCGCACATGAGAGCTAAGGCAGCACCCGCAGTGCCGGAGTTGCAGCAGACTTTGAAATCGAAAGACCTGTGGCTGCGGATCAAGGCAGGTGAGGCATTGGTGTCGATCGGCCAGCCCGCCATGCCGGCTCTCCCTCAGCTGTTGGAAATGATCACCCACGAGCCTTCCGCTTCGGATCCACGCGGCATGGAGCAACGTTATCTATGCGCTGCTGTTTTTGGAAAGATGTTGAATAAGTCAATCGATGGTGCGGATCGTGACCTGCTGCGCAAGGCGGTGGCGGCAGGCTTGCAAAACCAGGATGGTCGCTCCCGGGGGGCCATTGGCTCGGTTTACGACCAACTCACCTACGAGGAAATTCGTCCGTTGTTACCGGCGATTCGTGATGCGATTGTCTCGCCAGCCCCGAGTGGCATCATGTTTGCGGACGGGATCCGGATGAAGGGATTGGAGATTCTTGCCAAGCATCGTATCGAAGAAGGAATCCCCCTGTGCCTTTCCTTTGTCGATACCGATCGATGGAACAAAAAGAGCCGCATCCTGGGGTGCTTGAATGCCCTGGCGCAATACGGGGCCGCGGCAAAACCGGAGTTGGCTAATTTGAAGCAGCTCGAAAAGGTGCTCAGTGCACATCGTGAGAAAAAGGGATTTGACGAGCATTTCGCCAAAATCAAAAGCATCATCCAACAGATTGAAAGCGGCAAAAACCCGCCGAAGCTGAGAAGCATTCGATGAGCCGTGAATTCCTTATGATCTGAGGGGAGATACCTCCACCTTTCTCTCCCCCTTTTTCCCCACCCCGGCCTCATCCTATCCCCGCAACACGATGATCTCAACCACCTCACGCAAAAAACAAATTCCCGGCCATAATCTAACATACCTGATAATTGCACTAAGCTTGGCGACGAGTGCGGCATATGCACGCGGCCCGGCAACGCATCATCTCGGACCTCTGGGAATCCTGGGAGCCGTTTCGAAGACGAGCATCAAAGTCACCAAGGTGGAGAAGGGCTCCCCGGCCGACGGCAAGATCAAGGTGAATGACCAGATCATCGGCGCAGGCGAAGCGAATTTCAAAAAAGACCCCCGACGCGAACTGGCTACCGCGATCAACCAAGCGGAGACAGCAAAAGCGGGCGGAAAACTGGCGCTGCTTCTCAAAGGAAACAAGAAGGTCGAATTACAACTGACCGTTCTCGGCAGCTACAGTAAGTCCGCGCCATATCATTGCCCCAAGAGCGAGGCGATCATCCGGCGGGCTGCTGACGCCCTTATAAAAAATGAGGCGATTATTGACGGAAGACTTCATACGGGATTGCTGGGGTTGATGGCGACGGGCGAAAAACAATACATCGGTATCGCTACCAAAATCATTAAGAATGCCAGATGGGCGAAGCCTGACGCAAAAGCCATTGACGACTTGCTTGCGGGTGGCAGGGACATGGGTTCTGTCGGTTGGACCTGGGGGTATGACCTGATTGCCCTCGGGGAATATAGTCTCTTGACGAAAGACAAGTCGGTTCTCCCGGCGATGAAAATCATTGCTCTCGCGTTGGCGCGCGGGCAAGACGCGGGCGGGCTCTGGGGGCACCGCATGATCTCCACCAAACGCTATGGCAGGTTGCCGGGCTATGCGCAAATGAACCAGTCTAGCCTGACCTGTTTCATGGGTATGCTCTTTGCGAAGAAGTGTGGGGTCAACGACCCGGTGTTGGATAAAGCGATTCAGCGCAGCTACACCTACTTTGAACACTTCGTCGGACGCGGGGCCTTTCCGTATGGCGTCCACGGCCCCAACACCGGCACCTTCAACAACAATGGCACCAGTGGCTCCGCTGCGTTTTGTATGGCGCTCAAGGGTAACCAAGAGGGAGCCAAGTTCTTTTCACAACTCGCGGCCACCTCCTATGACGGTATGGAAACCGGGCACGCCAGCACATTCTTCAACCCTCTCTGGACTCCGCTGGGTGCCTCTCTTTCTGGTCCGGAGGTGACGCAAAAGTTCTTCGGGAAATCGCTCTGGTTGCAAACCATGTACCGCCGCTGGGACGGAAACTTCTCCCGCTTTGGGGGAAACTCAAAAGAAGGCCAGCAAGCCGGGGTCGCGCTGCTCGCGTACTGCCTGCCTCGCCAAACACTTTTCATCACCGGCAAGGAGGCGGACGAATCCATCTTTCAAAAGGGGCAAGCCGCAACCGACGTCATCGGGATGAGCCAAATAGACTACCAAAACTTGCCTGCTGGGAAATTGATCGAGATGGCGCAGAATCACCCGATCCCGCAGGTGCGCCGGGGAGCCAGCGGAACATTGGTCCAACGCCGCGACAAACTTCTGCCAATGTGGGTCAAATACCTCAAAGAAGGAACAAGCAAAGAGACAGCATTGGCGATTGGGCAATACGGCTGGTGGATTCCCATCAAGGACCGGCTGCCGCCGACGGAAGAGATCGGCGCGATCCTGCGCGACCCGAACGAAAAGTTGGCTGTGCGGGTGGCAGCGGCGGGGGCCCTCGCCCATTTTGGCAAACCAGCGCAGAAGTTCTACCCCGACATCGTCAAACTGATTGCCGAAGACCGACCGGATGATACGTTCGGCGATATCGACGGGGCGCTCGGAAAAAGCCTCGGCCTTCTCAGCAAGACCCCCTTCACCGACGGCCTTGTCAAAGATAAGGAACTTCATCGTAAAGTCGCTTTGAAGCTGGCAAACCACAAACGCCAAGGTGTGCGTGCGGACGGGCTTCGCATGCTGGCTGACATTCCACTTGAAGATTTCCACAAAGTCGCGGACATCGTCATGCACATCATCGAGGACAAAGACCCGACCTACCATTCATACCACAGTCCGGGCGGTCCTGTCGGTGCCGCAATTACCATTCTAGCGAACCTCAACATCAAAGAAGGCATTCCGCTCACCCTCGCCGTCTTGGATACCGAAAGCGGAAAGTGGGGCTTCAAGGTACGCATGGTGGCAGCCACGCTCCCCAAGTATGGTGCCAACGCCAAGGAAGCGTTGAAAACAATTCAAGCCGACAAACGGTTAAAGGGTGTCGAAAAAAGTAAATTCAGCGGCCCTTGGTCAAACATGGTAAAAATCATCGAAGGAGACAATCATCCCCGCAAGTTGATTTCGCTCGAGGAAGCGATGAAGGCAGGGAAGTAAAAAGAATTCGCGCGCATGAAGCGGGACGACCGCCAACCCAACGCATACGGCATCGAGCGCGTCCGGTGACTACCCGGGTATCGCTCACTCCTTGTGCTTTTCCCGCTCTTCCTTGACCACCGCCAGCATGTCGTAAAGGGCGAGCAGGATAACCATCACCGCGTAAAGCATCGAGGCACCCCACCAGACGAGGAAGAGCCAGATGTTGCCACCCAGCCAGGTTGCCAACGGCCAGGCACCAAGCCCGACCAGCACCAGCAACACGATGACAAGCTGAAACAGCACCTTCCGCCGCATCTCACGCGAATGTAAAATCATCCGCGCCAATCCCGCACTGACGGCCACCCAGCTTGCTCTCTTCCCCGACATCAGGGCAACTCTAGGTTTTCTCACCCAAAGTCCAAATACCAAATTACAAATTCTGTGTTTTCCGTGTCTCCAATGGTTTTATGATTTTTTCGCGTATTTCACGTATTTCGCGGTTTTAAAATTGGCTCAACCCGCTATCACTCTCCGGCCATGCTTGATATCAAAGCCATTCGCGAAGACACCGCAGCCATCAAATCCCGCCTCGCCACCCGCGGCGGCGACGCCCACTTGCTCATCGATGAGGTGCTCGCATGCGACGAGTCCCGCCGCAAAGCGGAGACCGACAAACAATCACTGCAGTCGCAACGCAAACAGCTCTCCAAGCAAATCGGCGCCCTCATGGGCCAAGGCAAGGCCGAGGAGGCCGAAAGCATCAAGGAGGAGGTTCGCGTCCTCGGTGAACAAATCAACGCCATCGATGAAGTTTCCGAAACAGCCGGTAGCCGTCAAACCGAGCTGCTCATGAGCATCCCTAACCTCCCACACGCCGATTGCCCGGTGGGTGCCGATGAGGACGCCAACCCCGAACTCCGCACCTGGGGGGAGAAACCCGTGATCGCCGACCCCCTCGACCACGTCGCCCTCGCCGAAAAACACGGACTGATCAGCTTCGAAGACGGCACCCGCATCACCGGCTCCGGCTACGTCGTCTATCGCGGCCAGGGCGCCCGCCTCGAGCGCGCCCTCATCCAGCTTCTGCTCGACACCCAGACCAACGACCACGGCTACGAGGAGGTCAACGTCCCCCACATCATCAAACGTGAATGCATGGAAGGCACCGGCCAATTACCCAAATTCGAGGACGACATGTACGGCCTCGAGAACAATGCCCTCATCCTCGCACCCACCGCCGAGGTGCCCGTCACCAACCTCTACCGCGACACCCTGCTCACCGAGGACCAACTCCCGATCAAACTGACCGCCTACACCCCCTGCTTCCGCCGCGAAGCCGGTAGCGCCGGACGCGATAACCGTGGCATCATCCGTATGCACCAGTTCGATAAAGTCGAACTCGTGCAAATCGTCCACCCGGAGCAGTCAACAGGGCTGTTAGAAGAACTCACCGGCCACGCCGAGGCCATCCTGCAGAAACTCGGCCTACACTACCGCGTCATCGAACTCTGCACCGGCGACATCGGGTTCTCCTCCACCAAAACCTACGACATCGAAGTCTGGTCGCCCGGACAAAACAAATTCCTCGAGGTCTCCTCCTGCTCAAGCTTCGCCGATTACCAGGCGCGCCGTATGCGCCTCCGCTTCAAGGACGCCGACGGAAAAAACCAGATCTGCCACACCCTCAACGGATCCGGCACCGCCCTGCCCCGCCTCTACGTCGCCCTCATCGAACAGTATCAGCAGCCCGACGGATCGATCCGCATCCCCGACGCACTGGTGCCCTATTTCCAGGCAAAAACCATCGGGTAAGCCCCGAGGATTGACCAAATACCCAATCACCCACACACCTGAGGACATCCGAAACCCTAATAAGCAACCCAAGACAGGACACTTCACATATCCTCCGCTGTGGACAGGAGTGTCCACGCTCCCTATTCGCCCGCTCCGCGGGCCGACGGCCTAGGG
>JARFRT010000092.1 GCA_029287105.1 Akkermansiaceae bacterium
TCCCTGGTCCGCGCACCCGGCGGCTGGATCAACTTCGCCCAGGGTGCCCTTAATAAAGGCAATGTCACCGCGGTCGAATCCGGCGAAAGCACACGCATCGACTATTCGAAAATCGCCCGGTTTTCGCTCGACGGCAACCACATCGAACTCGTCAGCTCCGGCCTCAACAACATCTGGGGGTTTCAACTCCGTGGTAACGGCCAGTGGTATCTCACCGAAGCCAACGACTTCGGCCATTCCGTCAACCCCGCCGAACCGGGCACGGGCTTCAAAGGGATCGGAAATGAAAAACTCCGCCCTTACCAACCCATTATTCCTGTGCTACACAAATTCCGTGTCGGCGGCACCGGCATCTCCGGCCTCGCCTTCTCCGATGACAGCGCGGACGGCTTCCCGCGTGAGTGGAAAGACGTCGCCTTTCTCGCCAACCCGATCACCTCCACCATCAACTGCGTCAGGATTGTCAGGAACCCGGATGGCACCGTCACCGCCAAGCACCTCCCCGACCTGCTCAAGTCGGAAGACGATTGGTTCCGCCCGGTCAACATCGAGTTCGGCCCCGACGGATGCCTCTACATCGCCGACTGGTACAACAAGATTGTTTCCCACAACGAGCTCCCCACCACCCACCCTGATCGCGATAAATCCCATGGACGCATCTGGAGGATCCGCCCGAAAAATCACGCAGAACGCGCCATCCCTAACCTCTATCAAGTGGCAACCGCTGAACTCCCCAACCACCTGAAATCCCCCCTACTCTGGGAGAAACGCGCCGCCTGGCACCAGATTGCCGATCGGCCCGCCGCGGAAACCAAGGCCGTCGTACCCGCTCTCGTCAAAATCGCAGCCGACGCTGCCGAGGAAACCTCCACCCGCATTCACGCCCTCTGGTCGTTGGAAAGCATCGGCCACTTCGATGAATCCTTGCTCACGGCTCTGGTCAAGGATAAGGGTGGAGACATCCGCCGCGAAGCGATTCGTTCGCTCGCAGGATTCCAAGTTTCCGCCGATGTCCTGGCCAAATTGCTCACCGGAATCACATCCGAGAAAAATGTCATGGTGCGCTCCCAGGCGATCCGGACAATTGAGGCCCTGGGCAATGCCAATGATGCCACCATTGATCTCGCCGTCTCCTTCTGCCACCCCGCAGCCGCCAAAAACAACCTCGGTGGCGGCTATGAGATCAACTTCGAACGCTACCTCGCCCGCCGCGCGCTCGAGCGATATCCGGATGAACTCAAAGCCTACCTGCAATCGTCACTCGCAGCCAAGCAGCCGACAGAAAACCGCGTCTGGGCACAACAAGCGCTCGGAAAACAGACAGAGGACTCATTTGCCCAACAATGGAAAACGCTGCAACAAAAACCCCTCGACCGCGATACGCTCGTCATCCTCTCTGCAGCATCAGATTCCGCAGCCAACCGTAAAACCATCACCCCCTACTTCGGCAACGCCAAGAACGCTCGGCAGATTGCCAAAGTAGCACTCGAACACATCGCTGACGCCTACGCCCCAGCCATCGGTTTCCCGCTTGCCGAGACTGCCATGACGCTCATCCGCAGCGGCGAAAACGAGGACATCATCCTCGGACTTCAACTCGCACGCGGTTACCGTATCACCCACCTGAGCCCGGAGTTTGCCAAACTTCTTCCGACAGCTAAAGATGAACCCTTGAAACGCGAAATCATCAAGACGCTGAGCCACTTACCCAAACCTCATGCCCAACAATTTCTCACCATCGCCAACGATAGCTCAAATTCAAGCGCGCTCAGGACACAGGCCCTCGCCGCGCTCGTGCAAGCCCAGGAAATGAAGGCCGCCCCGGCGGTCATCAAAGCGCTCGCCGAAATGCCCAAGGAGAAAACAAGCATCATCGCCGCGCTAGGCGGATCAACCCAAGGATGCCAACTTTTGATCCACCTGGTTGATACAAAAAAAATGGCAGCCGCCGACATTCCCTTCCCGGTCGCCGCGCGCATCATCCAACTCAGCAAAAACCACCCGACCGCCAAAGCCATCCACCAACAGTCGGTCGCGAAAAGAAACAAAACTGTCACCACATCCATGGCTCGTATCCCGAAACTGGAAAAACTGGCTGAAGCCAAATCCGGCAACCCCGACATAGGAAAGGCTCTGTTTACCGGCATGTGCCTGTCGTGCCACGTGGTCGGCGAGCAGGGTACTGGGATCGGCCCCGCCCTCGACGGCTCAGCCAAACGCGAAACCAATGCCCTTCTCACCGCCCTCTTCAATCCGGACGTCGCCGTTGAAAGTGCCTACATCCTGTTCCGCACCATCGAAACCTCGGGACTCATCACCGAAGGGCTCAAAATGAAACAAAACTCCCGCGGAACAAGCATCGCCCACCAAGGAGGCATGACCAGCTACATCCCCCACCGCACCATCCACCAGCAACACCACGCCGGATCCACCTCGTTCATGCCCACCGGCCTCATCTCCAACATGCCAGATGAAACCATCGCACACCTGCTCGCTTATATCAGGACGCTGAAATAACAGAGGGGCCGAAACCACTCGAAGAACCAAGGTTGCCATTTCATTTTTAACCGCGAAAAAAGACGAAATGCGCGAAAGGAAGACTTGGGTTGCGGGCTTGGGTTGCTACTTCATTTTGGGAACCACGGAAGGCACGGAAAACACGGAAGTATTTGCAGGCGAAGCCTGTCTTTCTTACTTGGTATTTGGAGTTTGAAACTTGGAGTTTGCACCCCTTGGTTTGCTGGAGCTATTACCGAAGCAACGTTCGCATGGGCTACGGGGCTGGAAGCCCCGGCCACTTTACCGGCTGGCATTCGCTCGGTTCTTGAAGTAGGACATATCCATGCAGCGTATAACATTCCTCGATGCCTCGACGCTTGGCGGGGTTGACCTCGACCCCCTCTCGGAATTTGGTGAGCTTGATATTCATGCCGTCACCACGCCCGGGGAAACGGCGGCCCGGCTTCAGGATGCCACCATTGCCATTACGAACAAAGTGGTGATCGACGCCGGGGTGATGGCTGCCGCGAAGAACCTCCAACTCATCTGTATCGCCGCGACGGGCACGAACTGCGTTGATCTGGAGGCTGCAAAAATGGCGGGTATCCCGGTGTGTAACGTGGCCGGGTATTCCACGGCGGGTGTGACCCAGCACACGCTAGGCTTACTGATCAATCTGGCCACCAGCATCCACCGCTACGCCGCCGAGGCGTGCGAGTGGCCGCACTCGCCGATCTTCACCCGACTCGACCACCCGATCGTCGACCTCGCGGGAAAAACCCTGGGAATTGTCGGGCTCGGCACCATTGGCCGGTCGGTCGCCACGGCAGCTTCAGCTCTGGGGATGAATGTCATTGCGCTCGCACGCGAGGGGGCATCCGAAGGCGCAATCCCACGGGTTGCCAGGGACGATTTTTTTTCACAGTCGGATGCCGTAACCCTGCATTGCCCGCTGACGCCGGAAACACAAAACCTGATCAACCGCGGCACGCTCGGGCTGATGAAACCCAGTGCATTTCTCATCAATACGGGTCGGGGTGATCTCATCAACGAGCAGGATCTGGCGCAGGCATTGAAATCCCAAACCATCGCCGGAGCAGCGCTCGATGTCCTCACCCAGGAGCCACCGCGCGCGGATCATGTTTTATTCGCAGATGACATCCCGAACCTGATCATCACGCCCCACACCGCCTGGGCGTCTATTGAATCGCGGCATCGATTGCTCGACGGCATCGTGGGCAATATCCGCGGCTTTCTGCAAGGCTGAGCGCCGGCGTAATCAAGCTAGTTCATTTTTGGAGCGCGAAAAAAGACGAAATGCACGAAAGGAAGACATGGAATGTGGGTTCATTTCAAACCACGGAATGGCACTGAATCACACGGAAGTTCTTGGGTTGCTATTTCATTTTTTGACCGCGAATTTTGCGAATCGGGCGAATGGAAGACTTGGATGGCGGGCTCGAATTGCCGAGGGATCCAGCCTCGCGCGGAGGCGCAGAGGTTTTTGATGGTAGTACGGATGTGGGGGGGGCGACGCGTCGGCCCCGAGATGATAATCCACCGGATACCCGTGCCCTGAAGGGGGACCACTGGGGGTGTCGGCATAGGTTTTTCGTGATCCACCCGATACCTAAAATCAGTGGCACCCCTTCAGGGCGCGGTTGATTAACCCTTAGCTTACCCAGGGCTGCGCGCGTTTCGCGCTGACCCTGGGCTGTTACAGTTGGGCCCCGTTGGGGCCGACAACCACCTACCACCTACCACCTACCACCTGACTCCCGACTCCTGCCTCCTGCCTCCCGACACTTACAAGGAATCCGCACCGCTATGTTTCAGCACGAAGTCGACGATGGGTTTCGGGTCCTTCAGGCTGTGTGGGTGGTGGCCGCAGTTTTCCTTGCCGATCAGGGTGATGTTACCGCCGGCGGCTTTGAAGTGTTTCTCGAACAGGAGGCAGTTTTCGGCGGGGGGCACGACCTTGTCGGTTTTCCCGTAGACGATGAGCACGGGGATATTGGCTTTGGCGAGGGCGGCGGCATGGTCGGTGGGGTTGGCGTTGTAGGCTAGCGCCTCGGCTTCGGTTTTGAACCCGTAGGCTTTCATGCATTGTTTCCAGGCGCCACCGCCACCTTTGCCGGTCCCTTTGCCACCGGGCCAGCTTTTGAAGTCGCAGACCGGGGCGTCACCGTAGATGCAGCTAATTTTTTCCGGGTTGGCGGCGGCCCAGTTGAAGATGATGAGGCCACCGCGGCTCATACCTTCGAGGGTGACCTTTTTGGACAGGCCGAGTTGTTGGGTGGCGAAGGTATAGAAGTCGTCCCACCGCTTGATCGCCGCCGGTGCTCCAAACAGATTGCCAACGTCGCAGTAGACGAGGTGGAACCCGTGGTTGAGCAATGCGATGTCCGCCTGGGGTTGGTGGCCGAAGAAGCGGGCGCGCCAGATCCTGTCTCTTATACACATCTCCGAGCCCACG
>JARFRT010000097.1 GCA_029287105.1 Akkermansiaceae bacterium
GAGTATCACCCGCCGAGGTGCTGGCGGAACTCGACATCGCACCCGCCGTGCAACTTCCCAAGGAAATGACTTGGCTGCACCGCCACACCGCTGATGCCGATCTATTTCTTGTCTCAAACCAGACAAACGCCGCCATCCAAACCACGGCCAGTTTCCGCGCCACCGGAAAAGTTCCCGAACTCTGGGACGCCGAGACCGGAACGATCCGACCCGCCGACGGCTGGAAAACAACCGGCAAACACGTCCAGGTATCACTCAACCTCGATGCTGAAAAATCCGTCTTTGTCGTTTTTCGCAAATCCGGCAAACCATCATCTAACACAATGGTTCGCAAGTGGGACGGCAACGCACTGCCACTCACCGGCCCGTGGAATCTAACCTTCCAGAAAAAACGTGGCGCACCCGCGACCGCGAAGTTCGATCATCTCACTCCGTGGAACGAACACGTCAACCCTGGGATCAAGTATTTCTCCGGCACAGCCACCAACACGATCAGCTTTGAGCTGCCCAATGACTATCTTAAAACCAACCAGGAAGTCTGGCTCGACCTCGGACAGGTCGCCGTCATAGCAGAGGTGCGGCTCAACGGTAAAAATCTCGGCGTGCTCTGGCATAAACCGTTTCGGGTCGATGTGAGTAAGTCCCTCAAACCAGGAACTAACACCCTAGAAATCGATGTCACCAACCTCTGGGTCAACCGTCTGATCGGCGACGAACAACATCCTTCCGATGTCGAATGGGCCGACAACAAAGCCCTGGCCCGCTGGCCGGAATGGCTCACCCAAGGAAAACCCCGGCCGTCGAAAAAACGCATCACCTTCACCACCTGGAAACACTGGAATGCCGACGATCCACTCCAACCATCCGGCCTGATCGGCCCCGTCACACTACGCACCGCTCGATTGGTGGAAAAACCGTAAATAGCCGCGGAAAACTCCAAGTTTTAAACGCCAAACTTCATTAAACTCCAAGTTTTAAACTCCAAAAACCAAGTAAGAAAGACAGGCTTCGCCTGGAAATACTACCTAGATGGTATGAAGTTATATAGCAACTGGCGCTGGGCAGAGTGCAAGGGCCTGTCTAGTGTTCGCTACGAAACCCGACAGTGCAATGCAACACCAACGGTAGCTGAGGTCTAAATGGTTCGAGGAATACACTGAGGTAACTCCTCCATTCTGTGATTGAACCAGAGCGGAAAGCACTATCATGGGGCTTAACACCCCGACACCTTCACCGTCGCCGTCTACAAAGGCACCAGCCATCACGATGCCACACTGGATGTCTTCGGGCAGGTGGTGGATGCCTACACCATGACGGAGACGGTAACGGATGAAATCACCGTGCGCATCGTTTACGAAGGACGTGCCGCCAAGGTGCTACTGGATAACAGCAAGCTGAAAGAGGTCGAGGAATATTACGCTCGCTGTGCCGATGACGGAGCCAGCGACTATGCCATCGAGGAGAGTAAGCGCATGAACGCGCAGATGAACTCCATCCTGGGCGATCCTGACCGACTCAAGGCACTGGCAAAGGATTTCGTCAACCATTACGAGACCCGTGTCTCAGAAGGCTCCACAGTGAAGGGCAAGGCAATGTTTGTCAGCAGTAGTCGCCACATTGCCTATGCGATGTATCTGGAGATTATCGCCCTGCGTCCCGAGTGGGCAGAGGTGAAGGTCTGCGAAGAGGGAGCAAGTCTCACCGAGCGAGAGAAAAAAGAGATCAAGCCGATGGAGCGCATCAAGATGGTGATGACCCGAGGCAAGGACGATGACAAAGCCATGTATGATCTTCTCGGCACCAAGGACGACCGCAAGGAACTGGACAGGCAGTTCAAAAATGGCAAGTCGAACTTCAAAATCGCCATTGTGGTCGATATGTGGCTCACAGGATTTGATGTGCCATTCCTCGATACCATTTACATCGATAAGCCGATCCAGCAGCACAACCTGATCCAGACGATCTCACGGGTAAACCGCAAGTTTGAGGGCAAGGAGAAGGGCTTGGTGGTCGACTACATCGGCATCAAGCGGCAGATGAACAAGGCACTCGCGAAATACTCCAAGTCTGATCAATCCAACATCGAGGACATCGAGCAATCGATCATCATCGTTAAGGATCACCTCGCCCTACTGGAAGCCATCTTCCACAAATTCGATACCACTCCCTACTTCTCAGGATCTCCTCTGGATCAGCTTGATGCTCTGAATCATGCGGCGGAGTATGTGCAACTCACGGAGAAACTTGAGAAGCGGTTCATGGAATTAGTGAAACGCATGAAAGCCGCCTATGATATTTGCAGCGGCAGCGACGGCTTCACCCAGCCCGAGCGTGATCACATTCATTTCT
>JARFRT010000104.1 GCA_029287105.1 Akkermansiaceae bacterium
CGTCATCCCGTCAAGCGCGGCGCGATCAATCATATGGGCACCCCGACCTCAAAGGCCGATGATTTTAACGGATGACTCAGTGATGGTCTGCTGCTGGTCGCGGTCGTATGAAATCATTTGTCAGTGGGGTGTAACAGTGAACGGTGAACAGTCGTCGATAGGAAATACCGGCCGGGGTCCGATCATTTGATTAGGCAATCCTTACCAAAATTGCCAGCGCGTGGCGAGGAGGAAATCCGACATCCATCCACCAGACGCCAACTACATCAGGCGGGAGAGCAGGCCGGGGACGATGGCATACCATGCCCAGGCGCGGGTGGCCGCAACCACAGCCTCCTCGTCGCTGAGCCGCGGCAGGGTACGCTTTTTCTCCAAAAGCACGCAGGCCATCGCCGCCGCCTGGAGCTCCGCCACCACCGTGAGGATCTGCGCGCAGGCCGCCAGCCCGAATGAACCGACCACAATACTGAGCGCCCACAGCGCAGGTAGCTTGACCATCAAGGCAAAAACAACCACCAGCGTGGTAAAAATCGGAAAGACGTGTCCGAATCGAAGCGCCCAGCGGCGGCGCGCGATGGCGGCGGGGTTCCTCAGGGAAACCAGGTAGAGGCCGACACGCAGGGCGGCCTGGCCATGGGCACTGGCACGGGTGCTTTCCGCCGTGGCCGTGGGCAGACTGAGCCAGCCGTCACCTATCACATCGGCACCGACCCAGGCACGCTTTCTCGTTTTCAGTTCGACACTCTCGTGGCCCATGCAATCTAACATCTTTCGAGCCAGGTCGTTTGCCGTGGTCCGAAGTTGGGTTTCACGCGCCAGTCGCAGGACCCGGTCCGCATTGAGTTTTCTCAGAATGAGTGCCGCAAGCAATGGCAGCAGTGAAAGTATAAGCAGGAGACGGTGCATTTGGTGGGGGAGTCAAGAATCCGGGGGCGAAACAAAAACGAGGCGACAGCAGTTTCAGTGTTTGGCGCGCGGCAAGGGGTCGTTTTTAAATCGTTCGTACTGTTTCTGAAGCTGTTTGAAATTGTTGAGCACCATGGTTTCGCTGCGCGGGCTGCCATTGGCATTGGCAATACTTCCCGCCACGGCTTTTTGCGACCATTCGACCGCCTTGGCGCGGTTACCCTTGGCAAACCAGACCTCGGCCATGGTGTCAAGGTAGGCACCCTGGGTCGGGCGCAACTTCAACGCCGCCTCAGAGTGCTTGATGGCATCATCAAGCCTCCTCACCGACCTGGCGGCCAGCCATGCCGCCGTGTTCCGGGAGTTGTGCGCCTGCGGGTAGAGCTTGCATGCGGCGTTAATATGGCGGTAGCTGTCCTCGAACCACTGGTCGTAGTATTTCCCGATACCCGCGCCACGCAGAGCGGGAAAAAACTCATCAGCCAGCGTGCCGTCGCCAGGGATAAGCTGGCGGCAGGCATCGAGCTTAGTGATCGCACGCTCCTTCTGACCACGCTGCAGCAGATGCATCCCCTGGCAGAAGTCCGCGTAAAAACGGGTCCGGAGAACGCTGTGCACCGGATTACTACTGCGCCCTCGCATCATCAACTGCGTGTTGACTTCCGCAATGGCGGCCGCCTTTTTCCACTCTTTTTTACGATAGATCGCCTGGCCGTAATGGGCGAGGTAAACGATGGCGCGATCATAGTTTTCATTGCCAGGCTTGGCAACCATCGCGGCACGCAACCAGAGGTCGACCGCCTCATCTTCGTAGCCGGCTTCATGCAGTTGCCATCCTATCCTGCTGAGCTCTGCCGCCCCGCCCATGCTGAGCAGCAGAAGCCGGTC
Organism: Akkermansiaceae bacterium; assembly: GCA_029287105.1. GTDB lineage: Bacteria > Verrucomicrobiota > Verrucomicrobiia > Verrucomicrobiales > Akkermansiaceae > Oceaniferula. Next base: position 1,795 of record JARFRT010000104.1, read on the forward strand.
ATACATTTTTTCAGCCTGCGGTTCCCGCCCCAGCTTGCGCAAGGTGATATACCAGCGGGTGAGATTGAGGTAATCCGCCGGGTTTTTCTTTGCAAGCGCCGCGTAGTAGGGCTCAACTTCCCCCCACCGGAAAAGGGCAGCATCAAGGTAGTGTTTGCTGCGCGTCCAGCGGTCGTTGTCAACGGCCAGGGTATCGGCCAAACGAGAGGCCATGGCAATATCGTCGCGCTTGATGGCAACGGTAAAGAGCGTCATCATACAGAGCTCCTTGTCAGCCGCAGCCGCGCCGGCCACTTCATCCCCCAACGCCTGGTGGAGCTTGTCCACCTCGTTGGCAGGGTCGGCAATGATACCCGACAACAAGGCCAGTCCATGGAGCGCCTTGGCAACGTCCTGGTTGGCACGCTTTTTAAGTGTCTTCCATAGGTAGCCCAACGACTTGCTCGATATCCCGTCAAACATTTTTTTTACCGCCAGGTCAGCCTCGCCGTCCTCATTGCCGCGCTGCTCGACGAAGTGGATCACCTCCGCACCCAGGCCATAATTGAGCATCGTCGCCAGCAAGTCGAACCACTCATCAGAACCATCCGCTTCTAGCGCAGCCATCATCGGGGTGAGCACCGCCTGCGCATGCTCGCCCTGGCCATGGCTCACCAGAAAACCTGCCAGCGCGATCAGCCGACCGTAGAGCTTCTCGTCCTCTTCCTCAATCGCGTTCGCCGTGAATTTTTTGACCCATGCCGTGTAGGGAGGCTTCGCGTCCTTCGGAATACCCAGCAGCTCCAAACACCGCTGCGGCGATTCGGTGATATCATAATATTCAAAGGCGGACTCAACATCGCTTCGCACAAGAATCCCCAACGCCTCCTTGCGGAAACCATTCGCCGCCAGACAGATGGCGCTAGGGCTGGCATCATCATCGTTCTCCGCCAGCAAGACCAGTTCGCGGGCAATGACCGCCGCCCGCTTGTCCTGACCTTGAAGACGATTGAGTTGGATCCGGCACCCCATGCTGTAGATGGCATCAAGGTCGCTGCGCTGCGCACCCCTCCGAAGCCAGGGCTCGGCATCGCCCGCCAACACGCGCAGCGCGTCCGCAATCTCGGGCCGCCCGGCCTTTTCCGCCTCACGGATGGCGTCAACCCCATTCCCGGCCGCCCGATGAAGCGACATCCTCCAAAGGGCACCGCTTTCCCCCGGCAGCCCGGCCGCTTTTTCAAGCTGCTGCTGCAGCTGTCCCCGATGGGCGTGGAACCACGCCCGCATGACCATCATCCGCGTATCGTCGGCACCCATTTCGAGTATTTCAGCCGCGCTCTCGTAGTCATCCTTGACGATGGCATCACGGGCGGCCCGGGAGGCTGTGGTTTTGACAATCTCGGACATCTGCAGGCGGACATCCGGATTCTTCTCAAGCTTGGCCAAATGCAGCACCTGCTTCCACTGCCCCAACCCCATGAGCTTACGCAGAATCACCAGCTTCTCCTCCACTTCACTGCGGGCAAATTTGAGCACCAGCTGCTTGATCTGCTCCGGACTGTCAACAAGAACCCCGGCAGAAATATAGAGGATGAGTTCGTTGGCACGATCCGCAACCTCAGGGTCTCCCGCCGCCGCCGCTTGACGCAGCGCCGGCAAGGCCGACATCCCCAACTTCCACAAAGCCGTCGTGGCCTGCTCGCGGACGAGGTATGCGTCATCGCTGAGCCCGGCAACCAAGCCGGCAACGTCTGCGCCCACCCCGGGCTTCGCAGCAGCCGCCGCCGCCCCCTCCCGTGCCGCGTCCACGTTGTCACCGGTCACCAGCGGGGGCATCATGACCACAGCCGCGATCATAACGCCCAGCGCCAACGCGACTGCACGCCCCGCCTGTTTGTTAACCCCTGTGGCTTTCATATCCCTCACACTCATTCCTACGGCCAATTTTGCAATGATATTAGTCAAAAGTGACGCAGTACAGGAACTTGCCAACCATTACAACTGCGCGGGAAGGCTACTTCAATTTGCCGAGCCACTTCGACACCTCGCGGAATATCTTCTCCCGGTCATGGTCGTACATCAAAAGGTGATAGGACCCCGGGTAGAATTTTTTGGTCTTATCCACACCCTCGGGGAAATGCTGGAAAAACCGTTCGACACTCGCTTCCCTGGTGAAAATATCCTTGCCGCCATGGATCACCAGAACAGGGCATCGCACGCGGGCCGCCTTCTTTTCCATGACCGCGGCCATGTCGCCGAGCTTCAGTAAAAGGCGGAGGGTGTAGCGTTTGATATACCAGGGGTTTTTCGCCGCTTGCTGCTCGTGAATGTCATCCTTGGTCACAACAGGATGCTCTCCGTCAGCAAGGCTCTCCAAGGAAATACGCAGCTTGGGCAGAAGCATCTCGGTCATCCGGATCGCCAGCAATTTCCATGGCGGAAGCCGGGACTCAACATCGACAATAGGAGAGGAAATGATCAACGCGTCCGGCTTTCGCTCACCCGGGGGCGTGCTGCTGTAGGCATGCATCACAATCAATGACCCCATACTCTCACCAAACCATACGATTTTCGAACGGGGGTGCAGCTTGCGGATCAATCGGGTAAATGTGTACAAGTCCTTATACCATGTCTTGGCATGACGGATGTCTCCAATCCTCGCCTTGTTGAAATCCATCCCCTGCCCCCTGGTCTCCGGCGCATAAAGTGCCACGTCCGGACGATACTTGAGCAGGTGCTTACCCAGGTTCTCATAGTCGCCGGAATACCCGGAAATACCATGCACCCCAATGATCACCGTCGTGGGTGACAAGTTCGCACCGACATCCTCAGATACCCATTTCCGATAACCAAACTTATCGCTGTCATAGGACACATAATGCTTGCTGGCGAGTTTTGGAAGTCCTTTCACTTTTCGGTTCACACGGATTTGGGGGTGACAGGATGTCGTGAACAAAGCCATCGCAATAGCCATAACCAAACGAGGCAGAACCTGCTGTCTGAACATACAATCAATCATCAGTGTGTGCCAACCATGGTGCAGGCAGGATCAGAATGCAAGCTTCCATGGCCAATCCCAATCTCAGGATGTCTCCGAGAATACTTGATTGTTCGTTGCCATAATGCTTAACTCCCCACGTGCTACAAATAGTTTTCAACGAAATCAGTGCCGCGGAAATCTCGCGTATGGACACTCTCGCGCAACTCGAGTTACTCGACGCTTTCAAAGTCACCGAGAGCGACCTCGCTGACCTCGATGGTGAACGCTTCGGCAAAATGGACAGGGACGGCAAGACACTCTACCGCTTTCGCACCGATGACTACCGCATCTACTTCGAACCCACCGAGGACTCCGTGATCGTCCACCGGGTACTCAACAAAAATACTTATTCCGACTTCCTGTTCCGCTCAAAAATGCCGCTGTCCGAGGACGAACAATTGTCGGAATCAAAACATTTCTGGAAACTCATCGACGAAGGGCGTAAGGCCCGCCGCATGTAAGCAATTCATGCTTATCGAACTTTATGCCTTCCATCGTCACCCATAACATGATAGAAATTACCACATCATGACAAAGTGGATTGTACACGGAATCATCTTCCTCTTCGTCGCAGGCATCCTAGCCGCGACCTTTATGACAACAAACAGCAGCGATGACTCCAGCGCTGTCGCCCAACTTCCCGCCCTCCTGTTAGCCGGGATTTATGCGGGTGTTCTTTTTGTCATGTACATCCTTCCCACCATCACAGATAAGGCCACGGCTGCAGTGCTCGACTCCAACGAACTCATCGAAACCGACGCCCTTCACGATGCCCGTGCCGCGCACGCACGCGGCGACTACGAGGAAGCCATGGAGGTTTACCGAAGCGTCGTGGATGACGATCCATACAACCGACTGCCGTGGGTGGAAATCGCAAAAATTCAACACGACAACCTCGAGGACCCAGAGGCCGCCCTGCTCACGCTGCGCACGGCCTTGGAAAGCCGTGAATGGCCCGTCAATGATGCTGCCTACTTTATGGGCCGCCTGTCCGATATCTACTTGGTCGATTTCGATGACCGCGAATCCGCCATCACCATCCTCAACCAGATGATAGAGATCTTCCCCGAAACACGCCACGCGGCGAATGCGACACACAAACTCAGGGAAATAGGAGAGAACCTAACATCAGACCAGCCGATGCCCAGCATCCAGTAAAAGATTTCCTTGCCCCTCCCACCAGTCATACTAACATGACTGCCTGTGTGTGCTCCTACCCCCCTGGACCGGTTTCTTTCCCTGTTCCCTCTCTGGCCGCTACTCGTCGGTGTCATTGCCGGCGTGTGCTTCGCTGACTCGTTCGGCTCCGACTGGTTGACAACAGCCACCATCGTCGGCTCCCTCGCCATCCTTGGCTTCCGCAGGCTCCCCATGACCCTCGTCATCCTCGGCATCCTGCTCGGGCACGGCACTCATGGACTCGTCATCGACCATCAAAGGACATGGCTCGACACCATCCAGGCTCAACAGCAAAAACAGGCCACCCGACTAACAGGAACCGTAATTAACACCGGCTCCAACCAGGATGGTCCCTATCTCGTCGAGGTCACCCGGGCAGGACAACTCCCTTCCGGCGTCCGCATTTTGCTGACCCGCACCCCCCAAGGCCAGCCCCCGCTCAAGTACGGCGATCAGATCCGGCTGGCAGGCATGTTGCAGACCATCTCCCCACCGCGCAACCCCCACGGCTTCGACCGCGCAGCCTGGCTGCACCGACAAGGCGCCAACCTCACCCTGACCCCCCGCCAAACGATCACCGTCGATGGTGCCAGCGCCATTCGACAGCCCATACGCATCCTCTCAGACTGGCGCCATCACTTCAGAAAAAAAATAACCGCAGGCCTCCCGCCCGACTCCCCGGAGGCCCAGCTCATCCGCGCCGTGGTACTCGGTGAACGCCCGCCGAAGGATTCCGATATGATCGAGGACTTCCGCAACAGCGGCACCCTCCACGTATTCGCCGTCAGCGGACTCCACGTCGGCATGGTCGGCACCCTGCTCGGCGCCCTGCTCTGGTTGCTGCGCGCACCCCGGTGGATGCTCATCAGCGGCATCATTCTCGGCATGGCCATCTATGCGGGAATCACCGGCCTCCGGCCACCCGCGGTGCGAGCCGTCCTGATGGCATCCCTTTTCCTCTCGGGCTTCCTGATCCGACGCCGCCCCTCACTCATCAACAGCCTCGCCGCCAGCGCGATCATCGTTTTGCTCCTAGATGGACACCAACTCTTCACGCCCGGCTTCCAACTCTCCTACGGTGTCCTGCTCGCCCTCGCGCTCGCCGCAGGCCTCTGGATCCGCATCCTCAGACCGATGGCCGAATTAGATTCCTTCATGCCCCGGCTCCTGCTCACACCCTGGCAAGAACGTATCCTGAGCTGGAGAAAATGGCTGCGCAACTCGCTCTCGGTCTCACTCGCCGCGTGGATGGGGTCCGCTCCGCTGATCTGGATTCATTTCGGCATCATCACCCCGATCGGCGCGCTCGCCGGCATCCCGCTGATGCTGATGGTCTTCCTCATCCTCGCACTCGCCATGCTCGGGCTGGCCGTGGGCACATTATGGACACCCGCAGGAAACATCGCCAACCAGGCCAACGCGATCGTAGCCAAGGCCACGTACAACACCGCCGCCATGTTTGCACACATCCCCGGCAGCCACTGGCACCGCCAACCAAAACGACCCCCACAAGGCCGGATCATCATATTCGATATCCCCCACGGCGGCGGCGCCAACCTGCTCGACATCGGCGGCGGCATCCTGTTGGACTGCGGCCGTAGCGACCACTTCTCCCGCCATGTCCTGCCGGCATTAACCCATCTCAGACTCAATCCCGATTCCCTCATTGTCAGCCATGCCGATTCGAAACACAGCGGCGGCATGAGCCAATGCCTGGGCAGCTTCCAGCCCAAACAGGCCATCATCCCGCGTACCGACCTGCTCAGCAGAACCTACCGCGACTTTCTCACCCAGGCCAAATCGCACCACTGCCGGCTCATCATCCCCCACTCCGATCAAATTTTCCCGGTCGAACCCGGCGTGTATTTGGAAATCCTCCACGCCCCCGCAGAAATCGCAGGCAACGGCCTCGCCGACGATACCGGGCTCGTCATCCGACTCCACTGGCACGGCTGGCGTATCCTTTTCACCGGCGACGCAGGCATCATCACAGAGTCCCGCCTACTTGATTCCGGCAAGAACATCCGCGCGGATTTGATCGTCATGGGCCGCAATAGCGATGACTTCACCGGCAGTCAGGAATTTTACGAGGCCGTCTCACCCCAAGCCATCATCTCCAGCAACTGCCGCTTCCCCGAACGCGAACACATCCCCGCACGATGGAACCAACTCACTCAAAAACTCAAGATCATCACCATCGACCAACTCCAGTCCGGTGCTGTCACCCTCACCCTGGAAAATGGCAATCTCGTCCTCACTCCCACCCTCGACACCTGCCGATCCGTCACCCTCAAACACTGACCCATCGACTATTCGATGGACAAAGCACCCAGAAACGAGCAATTTTCAGCCACTCAACCAACCCTTCCTTCAAGCCATCGTCAGAAAAAACTTCAGCCTCCTGCTCGCCCTGCGCTACCTCAACCCGCTGCGCACCCACGTCTCCGTCATCACGCTGATCTCGCTGGCAGGCGTCGCCATCGGCGTCATGGTCCTCGTCGTGGTCCTCTCCGTCTTCGGTGGCTTTGAACAACTCGTCAAGGAACGCGTCCTCAGCTACACCCCACACATCAACGTCGAACGCATGGCCCTCTGGCCCGACCCCGAGGAATACCCCGATTACAATGCCGAGCAAGAATGGCGGGCCGTGGAACAATCCCTGACCTCGCTCGATGGCGTCGAAAGCGCCTACGCCCTCGTCAACGACTTCGTCCTGCTCGACCGCTCAGGCGCCGTCGCTCCCGCCTCGATGCAAGCCATCGATACCGCCAACGACACCCAACTCAAGTCGCTGCAAAACCTCATCCAGCCCGGCCAGGGCAGCGCCGATATGGGACTCGGGGAGAATGCCGTTATCTCGTCGCTCACCGCTGAAAAATTCGGCATCGTCGTCGGGGAAACCATCCAGATCCACACCAATCGCAACCTGAAACAAATCCGCCCCGTTCTGGACCGCATCGACAGCCCGCCTTTCTCCGAATCCCACGCCGAAGCGCTGCAACAAATCAAAGACGATTTGAAACGCCTCGTGACCGCTCAAAAAGACAAGGAATCCGTCGCCATCGCCGACCTCCAGGACATCTACTACACCCAAATCACTCCACTGCTGGACCTGAATATCCGCAATGCGGAAAAGGAAATCATCGATGCCGTCCTCGGCCATCTCGCCGAAGGCGAGCGGAGCACACCCAAACCAGACGACAGCGGGGTCTACACATTCCCAAGCGGCCATATTGCCACCACCATCAGCATGTTGGATTCACTCGGCAAGGTCGATACCAAGGAAGAGGACATCAACGACATCAAGCATATGAAAACCGTGGTCCTGCCCAAGGACCTGACCGTCATCGGAATTTACCAGGCGACCCGCCACGCCTATAGCCCGGATGTCTTTGTCCCCCTCCCCGTCGGTCAGGACCTCACCGGCCTCGGCGACGGTGTGCGCGGCATCGCCCTGCGCCTCGATGACCCCTACAAGGCCATGCAGGTTCTCACCAAGAGCATCCTGCCGAACATGCCCGCCGATGGCGCATGGCAAGCCCGCACATGGATGGAGGACCACCAACAGCAGTTCTCCCTGATCAAGACCCAACGCCAACTGCTGTCCTTCTGCCTCTCCTTCATCATGCTGGTCTCCGCCTTTTCCATCATGGCCGTCATGTTCACGGTAACCATCCAGAAAAAACGGGAGATCGGGGTCATGAAAGCCCTCGGCGCGGCACCCGCACAACTCGTGCGCGTGTTCCTCTACCAAGGGATCATCATCGGTCTGTTCGGCGGACTGATCGGGCTCGGACTGGGCTATCTCGTCATTAAAAACAGGCAAGCCGTGCTCGACCTCTTCGCTTCCTGGGGGTTCGACCCCTTTCCCTCGGAATTCAACGGCTTCGACGGACTGCCCGCTATCATGCGACCGGAAGAGTTCATCAGTGTCTTTGTATTCGCCTTCGTCATGTGCGTCATCGCCACCTACGTCCCAGCGATCGCCGCCTCCCGAAGCGATGCCGCCAAATCCCTGAGAAATATGTAAGCCCGTCTTACGTATTTAAACACTCATACGCGCCCAACGCGCCCAAACCACACCCGCCCAGCCCACCTATCCATGTTATCCCGATCCCTTATCCTCGCCCTGCGCAGCCTCCCACTCCTGCTCCTCCTGGCGCCCGCCCAGGCCGACATCACCCGCGCTCCCTACCTGCAACTCGCCACGGAAAATTCCATCCACATCGTCTGGAGAACCGAACTCGCCATCGAACCGACCATCCGCTTCGGCACCTCCCGCAACCAACTGGATCAAACCTGCCCGGCTGATCAAATCATCGTGCGCCGGACTCAAAAAGACCAGGGCAAGCTGACCACCCCCCCTCTCCACAGCGCCCCGGATAACACCTACCAGTTCGAGGCCAAACTCACCGGCCTCTCAGCCGATACAGCCTACTTCTATGCCATCTACAACGGCACTACCCGCCTCACACCCGACGACGGCAGCTACCTCTTCCGCACCCACCCGGTTCACGGCAGCCAACGCGACCTCTACTTCTGGGCCGTCGGCGACTCCGGTCGGGGCAACCAAATGCAAAAGGACGTCCACCAGGCGATGGTGAACTACAACGAGAAACATAAGCTCACCTTGGACATGTACCTCCACGTCGGTGACATGGCCTACGGCAGCGGCAAGGACCCCGAGTTCCAGGCCAACTTCTTCAAAATCTACGAGCCCACCCTGCGCAACACCGTCTGCTGGCCCGCCATGGGCAACCACGAGGGCTACACGTCCAAGGGCAAAACCGGCATCGGCCCCTACTACGACGCCTATGTCACACCCACCCAGGGTGAAGCCGGCGGCGTCCCGTCCGGTCGGGAGTCCTACTACTCCTACGACTACGCCCGCACCCACTTCATCGTGCTCAACTCCCACGACCTCGACCGCTCACCCAGCGCCACCATGGCCCAGTGGCTGCGCGAGGACCTCGCCAAAACCTCACTCAAGAAAACCGACTGGCTCGTCGCCTTCTGGCACCACCCGCCCTACACCAAGGGGAGCCATGACAGCGACAAGGAAAAGCAACTCATCGAGATGCGCCAACACATCATGCCCATCCTCGAGTCGTCCGGGGTTGACCTCGTGCTCACCGGCCACTCCCACATCTATGAACGTTCCATGCTCATCGACGGCGCCTACGATACCCCCACCACCGCTGAAAACCACGTCTTCGACGACGGCGATGGCCACGTCAAAGGCGACGGCGCCTACCGGAAAAGCCCCGGCCTCAAGCCCAACCAAGGGACCATCCAAGTGGTCACCGGCCACGGCGGCACCGGCCTCACCCGCCGCGGCTACTCCCCCGTCATGAAACGCAGCATCCTCCAAAATGGCTCCACCCTCGTCCACATCAGCGGCAACACCCTGAACGCCACCATGCTCAACTTCAAAGGCGAGGTCGTCGACGAATTCCAAATCAACAAATCACAACCCGTCACCCCTCAACGGATCGCCCAACCGTGGAAACCCGGCAGACCGGCCCAGGCACAATACATCATCCCCAAAAATGCCCGCTGGCACTACCTCGCCGGCTCGTTCCCACCGGATAACTGGACCGCCCCCGACTTCGACGCGTCATCCTGGAAATTCGGCAAGGCCGGCTTCGGCTATGGCGATGGAGACGACACCACCGTGCTCGACATGCGCAATCATTACACCAGCATTTATACCCGCAGCACCTTCGAACTCAAAAATACCCAATCCGCCAAAGACCTCTGGCTGTCGATCAGCTACGACGACGCATTCATCGTCTACCTCAATGGCAAGGAAGCCATCCGCACCGGCGTTGGCAAAGGCCGCGGCAAGAATGCCACCGACATCGCCCAACACGAGGCCTTCAACAAGTTTGAATTGTTCGACCTCAGCCCCCACGCCCACCTCCTCCACGCCGGCACAAATACCATTGCCGTCGAAGGCCACAACCACTCGCTGGAAAGCTCCGATTTCACCCTCCACCCCGCCCTCCTTCTCAAAACCAAGTAGGGCAAGCTGCCAACTTCCCCACAACCCAAAGACCCAAAGGGAAAAAACTCCAAATACCAAGTAAAACAGGCTGCGCCTGAGAATGCTTCCGTGATTTCCGGGGTTGAAAACGAACTCAGAACCCAAGCCAAGTCTTCCTTTCGCCCATTTCGTCTTCATTCGCGGTCAAAAAATGAATGAGCAACCCAAGCCCTTCCGTGTCTTCCGTGGTTAACAATGAAGCCCCCATCCCAAGCAAAATTCACGGTCAAAAAAACATGCCCTCCCCCGTCTCCATCCTCCTCAGCCTCTGCCTGGCCACGTTAGCGGTCACCGCCCATGAGAGCCCGGAGCACAACGTGCAACGACTCACCCGAGGCATCAAACCCAACCGCACGGCTGACCAACTCTTCCAGCGCGCCGCCGCCAACCGCGCCCTCGGTCAGTTAGAAAAGGCCGCCGCCGACCTCCACAGCGCCATCTCGCTGGACGCCACCCGCCTCAGCTACCCACTCGAACTCTGCCGCGTCCAGCTCGCCCTCTGCCAGCCGACCCAAGCACTCGACACCGCCAACAACGCCCTCAAGCTGGCCCAAAGCGCCACCCAGCGCGCCCGTGTCCACATCCTCCGGGCCGAAGCCTACCAGCTCGGCCAGCAACCCAAACCCTCCCTCCAAGCCGTCCAGATCGCCTTCAACGAGGCCCCCCGCGGGGAAATCGAATGGTTCCTGCTGCGCTCGGAAAACCAACGTCAACTCCAACTTCACGCCCAACGAATTGCAGACCTCAAGGCCGGCTTGGACCTCCACCACAGCGCCGTGCTCAAAGCCCACTGGATCGACGCACTCATCGACGCCCGCCATTTCCCAAACGCCCTGCCCCTGATCGATGCCGAACTGACCGACCGCCGCTGGAAATCGTCCTGGCTCATCAAACGCGCCCGCGCCCTCCAGGGTCTCCAGCGCGATACCGAGGCCACCGCCAACCTCCGGGCCGCCCTCACGGAAATCAATTCCCGCCTCATCCCCACCCGCCCCGACCCCTTCCTGCTCGCCGACCAAGGCACCGCCCACGCACTGCTCGGCAACCAAACCCAAGCCCGCTCCTGCTTGGAAAACCTCCACCAACACCGCGCCCCGCGCTGGATCACTTCCCGCCTGGAAAGTCTAACAGGTAAGCTGCAAACTCCATATACCCCCTGAAAATTTCCGTATTTTCCGTGCATTCCGTGGTGCAACCAACAACACTCACTCCTAGGAACTTGGTATTTGGAATTTCAACCTTAAAACCTCAATGAAAGACATCGTTTACTTCGACCTCGAAACCCAACGCAGCTTCGGCGACGTCGGTGGCGCCGCCAATAAAGACAAAATGGGCATCTCCGTCGGGGTCGCCTACTCAACCCGCACCGAGCAATACCACATCTTCGGCGAGGACCAAACCAACGAACTCGTAGACATGCTCACCCGCGCCGACCTCGTCGTCGGATACAACCACATCTACTTCGACTACCCCGTGCTCCAAGGCTACACCATCCTCGACCTCGCCGACAGCACCGTCAACCTCGACATGCTCATCGAGGTGGAAAAAGTCCTCGGACACCGACTGAAACTCGACTCGCTCGCCGAGGCCTCCCTCGGCACCGGAAAATCCGCCGACGGACTCGACGCCCTGCGCTGGTGGCAGGAATACAAAAAATCCGGCAACCCGGAGCCGATGATGAGAATTGCCGAATACTGCTGCTACGACGTCAAGGTCACCAAGGAGGTGCACGAATACGGCATCGAACACGGCCACCTCAAGTACAAGGACCGCAACGGCAACATCACCCAAGTCGACATCGACTGGGCGTAAAAGTGGTTTCCAACCTCTTTTCCACGTCCACAGGACGACATCCTCACTGAAACTCGAAATCTTCCTCTCCGTGTTAACCAACTCACCCCGCCACCAACTCAGATCGGCTAAACTCACCGGAGACGAATCCGACCTGCCATTCCTGCGGAAACTCTACGCGAGCACACGTCAGGAGGAGGTAGCGCAAACCGACTGGCAACAACACCAAATCGACGCCTTCCTGCTACAGCAGTTCGAAGCCCAACACAAATTCTACCTCGAACAATTCACCGATGCCACCTTCGACATCATCCTCGCTGAAGACCGGACACCCATCGGCCGGCTCTACCTCGAAGAGCGGGACGACGAGTTCCGCATCATCGACATTGCCCTACTGCCTACGCACTGTGGTCAAGGGATCGGCGGCAACCTTGTCCAATACATCATCGCCAAAGCAGCTGCTGCAGAAAAATCCGTGAGAATCCACGTCGAGCACAACAACCGGGCCATGCGTCTCTACACACGGCTCGGATTCCTGATGGTAGAGAATCAGGGAGTCTACCACCTCATGGAACTCCCCCCCTCAACAACAGGAAAATGAAGAACACGCAGTCTAGGCGAAACAATCGTATCAGTTGACCACCACGTAATACCGAAACCCCTTCTCGGGGTCGTTGTCAATGTAACCCTCCGCATTGAGACTCAACAGATATTCCTCCCCACCGGGTCCGGTCAAGGTCAACACTTCCAATGGCAACTGCGCGCCCGCAGGCCCATCAAACACGAGGAAAAACGGATCTCGTCTCACAAGCTCGGGCGCACCCTCCGGCGGCGGCCTCAAATCCCCCGTCTCCCGCAGAATCATTTCCACTTGCCCACCCGCTGGCAGCCAAATTTGGTAAGCTTTGCCAACGGAATTATCGAATTCTTTACGGTTCACCTAAGAGCCCATAAAACTAACAAATCACGATGTCAACACGAACAACATCACCCAGCTAAAAAAAAAAATTATACTTGCCCCCATAGGAATGTATATGTAATGATTGCAGGGATAATGGCATGTGTTTTGCTAGCTCATCTTTTCCTAACCCTCTTGGCACTCGTTAACCATTTGACCTTAATCCACCAGTAATTAACATGAAACTATCTACATTGCCAGGCGCATTAGCACTGCTTGCCACTACAACCCTTTCATCACAGGCCGTAATCACCACAGTCTCCACCTCCACTCCTGTAGCCACCGGAGGACCATCCTTCTTTAGTGACGGCAGCAGCGATTATTTCGGAATTGTGAGCAATACGGGCACCATGATAGCTGGGGCCACTTTTACCAGCAACCTCACCTCACCACCCGACGGATCACTTGCGGGTCGGGATTTGGATGACGGCAGTACCCGTCCAGCGACGCGCACGGCCGAGTGGCAGCTCAGTATTGCCGGCATTCCCAATGCGGCCTCCCCATTCACCAATATTTCTTTCAGCGGACGCATTGCAGCTCGTGACGACAATAACGCATGGGACAACGCAGATCCCATCGATTTCATCACCTTTGAGCTGCTTCAGGATGGTGCCATTTTGACATCCGAGACCAAGGACTACCGTTCAACCGCTGGTCTTACCTTTTTCAACGGCAATCTCGCTCTGGATACCAATGGTGATGGCATTGGTGACGGTGTACATGTTCCCAATGCCTCAGCAAACCCTAGCCTTGCCCAGAACGCATCTCTCACAGGCACGACGGCCAACTCTACCATTGTACTCCGGATCACAGTACACTCAGATTCCGGGAATGAAGAATTCTGGGTCGATGGCACCCTCTCCGCCGACGTAGACATTGTCCCTGAGCCCTCCTCCTCACTCATGCTTTCTCTCGCTGGCGGATTCCTGCTCATGCGCCGGAAAAAATAACCGCGCATATCCCACCATCCTAATTAACATTAACAACTAACACAAACATACCATGTCAGATCCATTCCTCGGCGAAATTAAACTAGTCGGCTTCAACTTCAACCCACGTGGCTGGTCGAAGTGCGACGGACAGATCCTCTCCATAGCCCAGTATAGCGCACTCTTCTCTCTCCTGGGCACCACCTTCGGTGGCGATGGCCGCACCTCCTTTGCTCTCCCTGACCTACGTGGGCGCTCTGCCCTTCACGTAGGAACTGGCGCCGGACTCAGCCCCGTCACATGGGGCGAAAAAGGCGGCACCGAAAGCGTCAACCTCACCAACTCGCAGATCCCGTCCCACAATCACGGCGCGGTCGGTCTCAAAGTCGGCGTCAGTAGTCAACCCGCGGACACAGACGACCCCTCGGGTGCCGTCTTCGGCGTCGGTAGCGAAGACGCCTTCCGCGAAGGAGCGTTCAACGCCACCATGGGCGCCTCGTCGGTTACAGGCAATACCGACAACACCGGCGGAAGCCTGCCCCATACCAACATGCCTCCTTACCTCGGCATTCATCATGTCATTGCCCTCACAGGCATCTTCCCATCCCGCAACTAATTGAACCAAGTAGCCATGGACTCCCACCATTCACGAAGAAAATTTCTCCGCGGCATGGGCTTGGTAGCCGGTGCCAGCATCGCAGGCACCGACTGGAGCATGGGCGAATCACGCTCGGCACGCCGGACAGGACTCGCACAGCGCAGCCTGTCAAAGGTTATCGAATTTGCAAACACCTACAGCGAAGATATCTGTCTCTGCGGAATCAGCGGTGCCGAACAAGCGACGGGCACAAATATCCAGTCATCCGTAAACATGATCGTATCCGTAAGTGACCCCGAGCTACTCGCCTATACCCTCCAACAAGAAAAAGGGCTGCCGTTCAAAAAAGTCCTGGCTGATGGCAATAACCTCGCCTTCCAGTATTCAGGCAGAGATTACTTGGTCGAAAATCTCCCACCCGCTGACTATGCAAACCGGATCGCAAGCATCAACGCTTACGGGCTCGGTTCTGACACAAAAAATGCCGCCTATGCCCACAACTACGTGACTTACGAAGTAAACAGCAGAAAACTCAATGATCCCCACAGATCGATCTCAGGTGAGAAAATTACCCTCAAAAAAGTCAACGGCAACAACACAATGCTCGATTTCGAAGACGTCATCAGCGGCATGATCGAATGCTCCGTCATGCGCGTTGATCCCAGTCCTTCTATCGTTCAGGAATGGTCCGACATCCTGTCCACCCGAACCCCTGCCAGTCCTGACTCAGTCACCTGCATCCTCCTCAAGAGACTGCCTGATCTCGTAAGCGCAATCAGCGACAGAAAAGTAGAGGAACTCCTCCGCAGCGCGCTCGTCAGCACCTCATTACAATCAACATTGGCTGTCTCCGGGCAAAAAATCATCGCCCACTTCGGGGTTCTTAAATCAAAAACCCCTCACGCTCGACACACCACCCATATTTGGCAAGCCGCCTTCATCACAGCATGCTCCAAAGGTTCACAAAACCGCCTGTTACAAGAGTGTTTTCTCAACCCGGTATCCGGACCCGGCAAAAGCACCGCCCACTCCCGCTGGAGAGAAGCTACGCGCCTCGCTTCATAGGGTCACCGTAGGTAGTTACTCGACACTACCCAACTCGTAAAGGTTACACATTGGAAGCCAACCAGCGCTCCACCCATTCGTTCCACATTACGTCAATTGACATGTTGATGCGCTCATTCGAGCTGTTATTGTGCACCGAATGCAGGTCGCTCAGTTTCATATACCACAGCTCGCCCGGTCTCATCGGCACCTCCGTCCCGTTCAGAAAGAAAAGAACGAGATCATCAGAAAACACCGGTAGAGTCAGGCGCACAACCTCACGGTGAACAGCGTCCAATGTAGGGTCAGTATGCTCCTTGAGTTCCGCCCCAGCCTCCAGCCGCATCAAACGAATACTCGTGATCTCGGTCTCAAACCCACTAAAAACCTCTTGCAGGTAGGGACACCCTTTAAGCATCGGCTCAGCACCCCAGTCGTGCTCCGGAGGTGCCTTTACCTCACTCACAAGCGGAATTGGGCTGTAGTAGAAATATGACGGCTGCGCTAGACTGGAAACAATGGCATCCACATCACGCCGCAACAACTCGACATCATACCGTCGATCTAACAGTATCCGGTCAGGCAATGAGTCCGGAATGCTCGTATCAGAAGTAATTGGGTTTGGCGGCATCATTCAATACTATGTTGTGTGTTCACTGAGATATTCCGAAACAGAAGGTGTTACAGGAGCATCGATCACCATGTGAATGCGCCATCTCCGGCTGCCGTTATAAACCGAATGCGGATCGCTCAGACGGAGATACCAACATTCACCCTCATCCATATTCACCCGGGATCCATTCAAAATGAACTCAACTTTCGCACTCGTCCGAATCGGAATATGCAGCCTGATAGCTCCATCCTCGAAAGACAAATCATGATCTCTATGCTCCTTGATCCGAGACCCTGGCGACAGTGCCATCAGCCGCACTGCGTGAAGTTCGAACGGAAAGCTACCCAGAACCTGTCGAAAGTACACACAGTCCTTGAGTAAAGGTGTGTCTGCAAAACTATCACAAGTCGGGTCGGAGTAAGCCATCATCACCGGATGTTCCGCGCCTCTCGGGCCCCTGAGGGGTAATACCTCCCAATCTCCCTCGTAGTTTTGAGTAACAAAATGGCTAATCCAGCCGGATCCTTCAAGCTTCTCCAAATCAGCCAGCAGTTGCTGCGGGGAGAATTCTGTTTGGAGCCGAAGCCTGTCTGGCAGTGTCATAGTGATCTGGCCTTAGAGTGCTGCCACAGGCGATCTGGGGATGCGCTCCAAGTTCAAGGTTGATGATTGCATTCTCACGGTTTTTTGGGTTCGTGCCGAGTAGCCTGTTGGCAACATTGGCTTGCTTTCTGATAATCCTCTATTGAAATGAGCGCTCTCGAAAGGTGATGTTTATCCTGCCATGTTCGTACCGAGGATTCTTCGGCAGCGTATGTTCGTATCGACTTTGACACCATTCCCCCATCAACAACAAGCTCCCATTGCCCAATTCCAGCGAATAGACCTCGCCGCTGGTCTTATCCCGGAAGCGGAACTCCCGCACTTCCCCGAGGCTGAGTGAAGGCAGCATCGTCCGTTCGCCGGATGTCTCCTGATCAGAATGATACGGCGCGAAGTGGTTACCATCCGGATAAAACAAACACATCGCAATTTCAAATTGATTACCTACGAGGCATTCGACTTTCCCTCTCAAGTCCGCCATCATGCCGGACCAAACATGACACTTACCGTGAATATGTTCAGGATGCGTGTTTTTCCCGATCAGCTCCGCCGTCGAAAAAAGGATTTTGAAACTATCCGTCGTTACAAGCTCTCCACCCGCTTCTATAATCAACCTCTCTTTGTCCAGGTTGTAACGCTCGATCAGCACACAAT
>JARFRT010000181.1 GCA_029287105.1 Akkermansiaceae bacterium
ATATAGCGGTGTCGGCCGACCACAGTACTGCCTGAGCAGGTAATCGAGTTCCTTCTGAAACTCAGGATCGGCTTTGGCTTTTTCATACTCGGCCGCAAGCACTTGCATCGGATCCATCAGGGTTTCCGGGACAAACATGCCGCCATAGGTTCCAAAATGCCCGTGCGAGTCCGGGACTTGCGGAAGTTGCTGTGTAGTTTCGGTGGTAGCCACGCCCACTGACTTAATGGATAAGCACGGTTCCTGCAAGTGCCGTCTTCGTTCTAAAATCCTAAACAAACAAAGCCTCCCAGGCACAGCGGTAGACTTCACGGCGGGGAATCTTGACGCCTTGCTCCAGCTCACCCCATTCGGCAGTATCCATTAGATCCAGGGTGCGCGCCCCGATGAGCCCCGGCAGCGCCGTCGCGGCCCTGGTGCGGCGCTGCACCAGCGACTGGGCATACGACTGCCCTTCTTCCAGATAAGTGCGGGCACGAGCACGCCAACGCGCGGATTCGGCCATCAGGGAATCCCGGTCCGTGGCATCGACGTTGGGCAAATAACACCGGCCCGCTTTCAAATCCGAGGGAAGGTCACGCAGGATGTTGATCAACTGGAGCCCCTTGCCGTAATTCGCGCCCCAGCGTCTGAGCCGGGAGGCATCGACCCGGGCAAATCCGCCGAGCGAAATCGTGCCGATTTCCGTCCAGAACTCACCGACACATCCGGCGACGAGGTAGCAGTATTCTTCCAACTCGGCATCCAAGGTGAATTGAAACCCTTGCTGCAGTTCGAAACGTTCGATATCCAGTCGCTGGCCGCGGAGAATATGCTCCATGACAGTCAGGATCGCGGCGTGTTGGCGGAAACCCATCGACTGAGACTCCGGGGATTGATAATGAGCGACGCTGCCCGCCTCGGCCCTTGCCTTCGATTCCGCCCCGGATTTTTTGCCAAGCGAATCAAGCCAGGCGAAAACACCATCCATATTTTCCAAAAGCAATTTTTCCCCTGCATGCTGCTGACGCGGCACCACCTCGCAGGCAAGCCGCTGCAGCCAGGCGGACCGCTCACCTCCGTGGATCACCTGGCCGAAACCACGCAACATCTCAAATCGGAGTGATGCCTCGAGCTCACCGGTATCGGCCAATGTGTCACTGGCGCGTGCTAACAAGTATCCCAGAGCAATCGGCTCCCGCATGGCCTTGGGAAGCGCGCGTATGCTGAGGTAAAAGGACCTCGATACGTCTTTAAGGATCTGTTTTCCAAGAGGGTTCATGGTTAGACATTGGCAGTTAGCAAATAGTCACCACCTCGCCCCAGAGACTCGGGTCGAGGGCTTGGCGCGCACGACCTAACAAAACTTCGGCATGTTCTGGTTGGGAAAGAAACACCATCATGGTCGATCCCGAACCAGACATCATGACAGCCTCGGCTTCAGGCTGCGACCGAAGCCAGACTTTCATTTCCGCAAGGAAGCGATGCTTGTAAAAAACGGGCTTCTCCAGGTCGTTGACAATCTCACCCCAGGGCATCTTTTGGGCGGCGTAGTCGACGCCCGGAAGCGCTTGGGCGTTCAGGCAGTTTTTGTAGGCATCGGGCGTCGAGACACCGAACCCAGGCTTGAGCAGAAGCATCCTTGTTCCTGCAAGGCCGGGAACCTGCACAGGCTGGACGCGCTCCCCCCTGCCCCCGATCTCACACACCTGCCGGTAGATGAAAAACGGCACATCCGACCCGAGCACAGCAGCCATCGACGCCAATTCGCCCTGCGAAAAACCGGTCTCTTCCAGATCATTCAGTGCTAACAATGTGGTGGCCGCATCACTGCTGCCCCCACCGAGGCCGGCGCCGTGCGGCACGTTTTTTTCTAACGTAATTTTCCAATCGCAGCTCTTCCCGCATTGTGTTTCAAAAGCCCGCACCGCCATGGTGACGAGGTTGCTTTCATCGAGCGGCACCCCGGGGGTCTCACAGTGAAGGCTGTAACCCTCCGATTTTTCAAAATGAAGGCAATCACCGAGATCGAGAGGAGCCATCAGGCTCTCCAGGTCATGAAAACCATCATCGCGTTTACCCAGAACCTTCAAGGTCAGGTTCACCTTGGCGGGCGCGGTCCAGGTTTGCGGTGGCGTGATCATAGCGGGGCTCAGAGAACCCTTACAGGTGCTGGCACACAAACCACCTGCATACCAGCAGATTGTGCCGCCATAAGACCGGCGGGGGCATCTTCAAAAACCAGACATCGCGCGGGTGCCACCTCCAACCGGGCCGCCGCTTCAAGAAAAATATCCGGTGCCGGCTTGCCGCAGCTCACATCACTGGCAGTGACAACCTCGTCAAAAAGGTCACTGAGGCCAACGGCTTGCAGCGTTTTTTCCGCGACAATGCGGGTGCCGCCCGTGGCAATTGCCATCGGCATCTTCCCACGCAGGCTGCGGGCGAACTCGACCACTTCATCAATGATCACGACTTGACCGATGTTCCGGAGAAAGGCCTCACGTTTGTCCACGGCCACCTCCACCGCATCCAACTTCAACCCGCATTCACCATTCAACTCCGTGACAATATCCTTGGTGGGCCGACCACCCAG
>JARFRT010000230.1 GCA_029287105.1 Akkermansiaceae bacterium
GGATACCCGCGTAAACGCTGTGTCAACATCGCCAACGGGATTGATGTCAAACGATTCAAACCCGATGGGGCGGCAGGTCGCCGGTTGAGGAGGGTACTTGGAGTAGACGCGACCACACCCATCGTCGGATACGTTGGCAGGAACCATCCCGTCAAGCGGCTCGAAGATTATTTCAGCGCGGCGGCCCTGCTGATGCGCCGCAGGCCGGATGTGCATTTTGTCGCAATCGGGTTTTCCGAAGGGGCACTCTATCCCGAGGCGCAGAAAGCATTTTCCCAACTACCGGATCCAGCGCGCATGCATGTTCTCGGGACTTGTCATGATCCTGAAAATTACATCCCGGGCTTTACGGTCAATGTGCTGAGTTCCCAGTCTGAGGCATTGCCAATGGTTCTGATGGAGGCAATGAGCTGCGGCGTCCCCTGTGTCACGACGGACGTGGGTTCAGCGGCTGAAGTGATTGGCCCGGTCGGGAAGTGTGTTGCACCGGGGAGCCCTGAATTGCTCTCGGGTGCAGTCGGCGACTTGCTCGACGAAGTTCGATCGAACCCGTCGCAATGGTCTGAAAATGCGCGCAAGCAATGCCTGGAGCATTTTGATATTGCCATCACCGAGAGAAAGCACACCGAGGTCTATCGTGATCTGACGGGTATCATGACGGGCGCCGAACGTGGGTCGCCTCGCGTGCTGCATCTGATTAACGGCTTGGGTTTTGGGGGTGCCGAGGTTCTGTTGAAACGACTAACCATCGGCCTGAATGCTGAGGGGTTTGATCAGACGGTGACTTCCGTTTTGCCAGGTGGCGAACTTGTGCCCGCATTTGAAAAGGCAGGCATACGGGTCAAAACCCTCGGTGTCAAAGGGCTGTCCTCCGGAGTTCGGGGATTGTTCCGGCTTGCGGCTATTATTCGTAAGGAAAAACCCGATCTCGTGCAGACATGGATGTACCACTCTGCCCTGATCGGAACCCTTGCGGCTTGGCTTTCCTTCCGGTCACCGAAGACGCTCTGGAGTATTCATCACACCCAGCTTGGAAAGGAATCGTCAAAACGAACCACGCGGATGATTCACCGTTTTCTCGCGTTTCTTTCCACACGCACACCCGAGTGTATCATCTACTGTTCGCAATCGTCTTTAGCCCTGCATCTCGAAAATGGTTTTGATGAATCCAGAGCGAAGCTTATTTATAACGGCACTGATATATCGGCTTATCACGCTGACGCCGCGTGCAAGCAGCAAATCCGCGACGAGTATGGCATCCCGATGGATGCACCGCTCATCGGGATGGCGGGCCGTTATCATCCACAAAAAGACCATGCCAATCTACTGCGTGCCTTCGCCATCGTGCAAAAGGAAATCCCCGAGGCACACCTGATCGCATGCGGACGGGATATTACCAGGGAGATGCCGCCGCTCCGGGATCTTGCGGATGCCTGTCCGTCGCCATCACAGGTTCACCTGATCGGGCCACGGCTGGATATGGCGCATGTTTACCCGGCATTTTCGATCGCGGCATTGAGTTCCTGTGAAGGTGAGGCGTTTCCGCTGGTTCTCGGTGAGGCGATGGCCTGCGAGGTTCCCTGTGTGGCCACGGATGTCGGCGACTCCGCTCTGATTATCGGCGACACCGGTCGTATCGTGGCTCCCCGTGATGCGGCGGCGCTCGCTGCCGCCATGGTCGGGATGATCCGGGACACGAGCGAGGACTCGGGTAAATTGGCCCGCCAGCGTGTGGTCGATCACTTCACCCTCGGGCTTTACGTACAGTCACACGCGGAGCTCTACGCCTCCCTGATGAGACCCGCCCGAGCACCGGACAATCCAGACGGTTGTCAACCGGTCTGTAACGACGCCCAACCCGTTCACCACTAACCCTCTGATCAAGATGCACCCCCATCCCTGCCATCACCCGTTGCGTGCCCTTGCCGCTATTTTGATGATTGCGGCCAGCGGCGGCCTGCTTGCGGGGCAGGGGGTGAAGCTCCGGGTCGTGGCCTCCCATGAACGGGTTTTCATCACCCAGAAAGTGCCGCGCACCACCGCCAAGAGCCTCACCCTGACCGCGTGCCGCAATGAGTGGGAGTCGGCCCAGGTCGTGGCCACCGGCATGGCAGCTGAGCTTGGTCAACTTTCCTTCACCTTCGATCGGCCCACCCATGTTGACGGCACGAGCTTTCCGGTGCCCCGGCTGTATTGGGAATATGATGTGGCGGTGAGCAAAAGCTCGCCAAATGCGCCGCTGCCGGCCCGGCTTTACCCGGATGCGCTGCTTCCCTTCAGCAACGGATCACAGCCTGACCCGCAGGCATTCAGGGGCATTCGGGATGAAGTAAATTTCCGTCTATGGCTTGATTTTAAAATCCCAACCGGTCAACCGGCCGGTATTTACCGGTGCAAGTGCACGCTCCGGAATAGTGCGACAATGGCTGCTGTTGATGAGGCCGAGATCATCGTGATGGTGCTACCGGAGACACTGCCCGTGAGGCCATCGTTAAGATCATTTTTTGGGATCGGTGAACACGGCATTGCCAGAATGAATCAGCTCGACCGGAATGATGACGGTATTGAGTTAGCCCGGATCATGGCTGATTATTACCAGCTGATGCTCGACTCCCGTATCGAGCCGGGGCTTGTTTACGCGACGAGCGCCCCCATCGGAGATCGAGGTCAGATCGTGTGGGCGAGCGCGGCGGGGGCAAACCTGCCGGCCGCCCGGGAAACGGTTAGAAACTATTTCGGCCGGAAAGCATTTCAGAGTCTGCATCTTCCCGTCTGGCGTGACTACCCCTACGCCGACCCGCTGGGTGAAGATCGTGCTCGGGCGGTGCGCTATATGGCCGCGCTGGCTCGACTCAATCAAACAGCCGCACCCGACGCCCGGCTTTTCTTTTCGGTCGGCAGACTTGATGAGCCCGATGACAAGGAGGCCTATCAACGTGTACGCCAATGGGCGGCCCTGGTGCAGGATGCGTCCGCACTTGCTGAAACCAAGATTTCCTTCTTCCTGACCGAACAGCCCGAACCACAAAACCCCAGGTGGGGGACACTGGTAAACTCGGTTGATATCTGGGCACCTCACGTGATGTGGGCATGGGAAGATCTTGAAAGTCGGTCTGGAAAGCGGGACATTGCCGGGCGGATTGCCGCGGGTGAAGAGGTTTGGACCTACCCTGCGTTGTGCCAGTTTCGTGCCCGTTGGCGGAAAGAGAAAGGTATGCCGGATACCTTGCATGACGCCTTCCCTCCAGTGTGGCTAACTGATTACCCCGCGGTCCATTTTCGCATTCTTCCGTGGATTTGCGCGGCGCACGGGCTTACGGGCATTCATTATTGGAATGTCCATGAGTGGCCGGAATCTGTCGATCCGTGGAATGATGCCGGAACATTTGTCATCGGCAACGAAACCTTCAATGGTGACGGGTTCCTTATCTATCCACCCGCGCCGGCAGCCTTGCGCCATGGCCTGGCAAAATTGCCCTGCCCGTCGATCCGGCTCAAATGGATTCGCGACGGGATGGAGGACTACGACCACATCGCTCTTTTAAAACGAAAGCACCCCGAGAAGGCCGCCGGAATCATCGCAACCATCGCGAGGGGATTTGCCGACTGGGAAACCTCCGTTTCAAAAATCCCCCAAGCACGTATTTCGATCAGTAAGATGCTGAACCAACACCCCCAACACCGGCGCATCCCGATGCGCTGAACCCCCTCCACTGATGAATAAAAACCCAGGAAAACTGGGTCTCACCGAGACCCGGATAGCGTCGCGCCGATTCCGTGTGTTAGATTCCCCGGAAGCGAAACCACTGAATGGCGGCACGCCGAAGCTTCAACTAGAGGCGATCACTGCACGCGAAGACTTTGCCCAGCTAGAAGACGAATGGGACACATTCCTTGCGAAAACCCAAGCGCCAAGCCCATTTACATCATGGGATTACCTCGATGTGTGGTGGGATATCTATGGTGGCAAAGGATTCAACCCCAGGCTCTATATCGCACGCGACCCGCAGGGGATGCTGATCGGGGCCGCCCCACTGATGATCTCGCAAAAAGGCTCCTTCGCTGGCGCGCGCAGTAATTTCAGGCACCTTTCACTGATGGGTGGCCTTGCTGGCTTTGCCGGCGAATCACTTGAGCTGCCTGCACGGCGCGGCTACGAAACAGCACTGGGGGAGGCCACCGCCGACCTTATCCTTGATTCCTTCAGCGGCCAGTGGGACGTCCTTTATCTTTTTCTCGTCCCGCATGATTCGCGCTCAACCAATGCGATGATCAAGCGGCTTGCACGAGCTGGCGTTGCGGTCAAAACCGTGAGTTCGACAGCATCGCCTATCTTGCCGATCACGGCATCGTGGAATCAATACATCCAAACGCAAACGATCAATGACCGCGAGGAGATCGGTCGGGTGTTCTCCGATGCCGTCAATGGCCACGACCTTGAGTTGTTGCGCGTGGGGAAAGAGATCTCTCTCGAAGCGGCATACGAGGAAACCATCAGGCTCACAAATCTGCACGGCGCGAACGATCAAAACCGGATATTCCAGACCTCCGAAATGGTCGACTTCCATTGGAAACTCGCCCCGAGGCTGCTCGAGCGGGACAGGCTGTTTTTTGGACTGGTTAAAATGGACGGCCAGTTCACGGGATCGGTTTACAACTTGATCGACAACCAGAAAATGTGGACGTACCAAACCATCTGGGATCCTCGTTTCAACGGATCAAACGTCGAGCTATTGCTGAACACTTGGAGCGACAAGTCCGCTCATGACCTCGGCCTTCACGAAATCGATTATCTTCCCGGCGAATCCGGAAGGAGGGCGGACCAGGCCCGGTATGCCCGGACATTGAACATTTATGAAGCGACCCGCCCGCGGAGTATGGGTGAGGCTCTCTTCTCGTTTGCCTGTGGTCTCGACAGGCTCCTGCAGAAAAAAACCAACCCGTCTTCCGTTTGAACACCTAGTTCAACGAATCCCCGAAAAATCGAAGACAGCGCCAACCAAGCAAAGCACCCTCTCAAAGCACCACCGTGATGTTGCACGGGACACTTCTATGGCCGACCCAGCCATCAAGCTCGAACCCATTGGGTCCCGTGAAGAGTTCGCCGCGCTCGAGCATGAGTGGGACGCCTTTCTGCCAAAAACCCAAGTTCCCAGTCCGTTCCAGTCATGGGACTACCTTGACGTGTGGTGGGCTGTTTACGGGCAGAGGGGTTACGATGTGAAGCTTTATGTGGCGCGAGATTCCGACGGTCAACTGATAGGTGCAGCCCCTTTGATGCTCACTCAAAGAGGCGCATTCCCAGGATCGCGGGGACGATTCCGCCATCTGGCACTGATGGGTGGCGTCGGCGAGATGCCGGGTGAGTCGTTGGAACTTCCCGCTCTTCCGGGGTATGAACAAGCGATTGGTGAGGCCACGGCCGACTTGATCACGGAATCGCTCCAGGGACTTTGGGATGTTGTTTACTTCTATCTCGTGCCTGAAAAATCATCCTCGGTGCGCTTCATGTTAGATGCGCTTTCCAAGTATGGCATCACCACGAGAACAACGAGTTCACTTCCTTCACCCTACCTGCCGATAGAGTCGACCTGGGATGGATACATGAAAACCCGCACTGCGAAATTCGCGCGTAGGGTGCGCTACATTGAATCCTATGCTAACAGGCGCTATGCAATGAAGCGGCTCATGATCATTGAGGATATTTCGTTGAATGATGCCATGGGGCACCTTGTCCGGCTTGCAAGTGAACGGTGGGGGGCGGAGTCGAAGGCATTTCACACCCCTGAGTTTATTGCTTTCCACAAGCAACTCGCACCGCGGTTTTTGGCCAAGGGAAGACTTTCCTTCGGTGTGCTCGAATTGAATGGGGAGATTGCCGGTGCCGCCTATAATTTCGTTTTTGCTGATAAAATGTGGGGCTACCAATGCCCATGGGATACGCGCTTCAAAGCGGCCAAGGCAGGCAATGTCCTGCATCTATGGTCGGCAAAAACATCATTCGACATGGGGTTGCGCGAACTCGACACCCTTCCCGGCCGCTCGGGTTATAAGGATGAATGGACCTCGGAAGCCCATGTCTTGAACATTTACGAAGGAGTCTGCCCGGACAACCTGGGGGGAGCCCTATTCAAAGTCGCCCGCCAACTCGATCGCCTGTTAAAACGAAAACCCACCACCATCTCAAACTCATGAGCAACGATATCAGTCAGCAAAGGCAATTCATCCGTACTCAGCCGAGGCATGCCGAGATTTCCCAGCAATCCCTGGCTCACGCATCCGGCTTGCCGTCGGCAGAGCTGGAGCAGCGGGCTCCGGCGGTCCCTCAGCTGCCGCGTTCAATCATCAGTGTCGAGGAAGCCATCCAGCATGTCCGACGATATTGGGTCATCGCGATGCTGGTGGGTCTGTGTGCCGGCATCGGCGTGTTTGTCCACTTGCAGAGCCAGAAGCCGGTCTATGAGTCAACCGCTGCGATTGTGCTCCTCCAAAGCACCGGGAGGGACCTGAATTTGCAGACCATGAAGCCTGCCGAGCCGTCGGAATACAACCTCCCTGAGCTGGTCAACAATATGCGAATTGAGTTAGAGTCCGATAAATTCCGCCTCAGCCTCTACCGCACCATGTCGGATGAGCTACGAAAGAAGGTCATCGGCGTCATGTCACCGCTGGACAAGGACCTGGGCGAGCAGGCGTGTTTCCTTGATCGTCTTGATCAACAGATCAACATTGAAACACTCAAGGACTCGCACATCGTTGCCCTCACAGCCAAACATCATGACAACATCGTAGCTGCCGAGCTGGCCAATGCCTCTGTGCACCATTTCATCGAGTTTGTGGCGGCGGAAGAGTTGGAGAAAACACGCAAGGTCTCCGAATTCCTGAAATCCAAGGCCCATGGTTTGTTGGCCAATGTGCGGTCGATGGAGGCCGAGTTACTACAGATCAGAAAAAATGAGGGGGTCGTTTCCATGCAGACAGGCACCGATCTCGCCAGCAACATGATTACAAACC
>JARFRT010000440.1 GCA_029287105.1 Akkermansiaceae bacterium
CTGTTAGCCTGGCGGAGCTCAAAGCCCTTATTCAACAGTCCTCCGTTACAGACCAAAGCATGGTCTGGTCCGAAGGCATGGAAGACTGGAAAATAGTGAGCACCGTCGGAGTCCTGGCCGAAGCGCGAACCCCGGGCATCCCCCAACCCAGTGAACTAGTGCTGCCCACTGCCCCGGGCACAGTAGCTCCGACAGCGGCAGCTATGCCTGTCGAAACCAACCCCTACGCCCCACCAACCGCAGTTGAAACCGCGCATCCGAATGTCAGCGGAGCTTTTGACCAAGGGCTCGAATACGGAGGCATCAGGAGACTTGCTTACTTGGGTAGAGTTATTCTTCTCACGGTAATCCTTGTCGTAGCCGTAGCCGTATTCTTCAGCGTTGCCTTTTCCTCTCGAGGCGGCGCACCCACCTTCATTCTGATGCCCATAGGCATGTTGATACTCCTGGTTTTATATATTCGATTCGCCCTCCTTCGGATCAGAAATATTGGATCCAGCGGCTGGTGGTTACTCCTCATGCTCGTACCCGTAGCCAGCAATGTCCTGGCCATCGCCTTACTCGCATGCCCCGAAGGCTTCGCCGATCATAAAAAAATGGACACCACAGGCATCATCGTAGCGGTCATCCTAGGTGCCTTAACCGCACTGTCTTTTTTAGGAAATCTGGCAGCAGCGTTTGCCTGATAACATCATCCTTCCCGTTTCGGCACACCCCGCCGGGTCACGTGTCCACCCGGGTTTTTTTCAGTCACTTAAAAAAACCTGTAATCGACCCTGCACACGGATCACCCCACCCCTTCAAAACCATGTCCGGTCAACGCAACCCATTTCCCTTCGCCGAGTTCGAACCCAAGTGGCAGCAATACTGGGACAAAAAACAAACTTTCCGTGCGCCCAATCCGGGCGATGAGGACTTTGATGCTTCCACAAGCAACTAAGAGACCACGAACTAAGGAAAAGACCTCCTATGTTCATATTGTCAGCAATTTGCTACTTGGATAAGAGGCTTCGGAGGCTGACATGCCGGGAGACAGGGGATTGATCTTTTTTATTTTTTCACACTGTCATTTGGGCTTGATCATCTTCGGCCGAGCCTTCACGACCAGACGCATGAGCCTGATACACAATACGCTAATGGCCGTCTCGCTAACCAGCCTGGTACAAGCCGAGGAAGCTGGCTGGAAGCATAACGGGAACTTTGCCCTCAGCTTGACGTCCGGTAACTCGGATACTCTGAACAGCACCCTTGGCCTGGACAGCATGAGGAAAGACGGACTTTACACCTACTCCAACGAGTTCGACGCCATCTACGGTGAAGACGGCAGAGTGCGCAGCCATAATCAGATCACTAACGAACTCAAGCTGACCCGCCGCCTCCCAAGCCCGCGCTGGTATGCCGGTGCCACCACGGATTTTCTCCATGACCCGATGGCCGACGTCGATTACCGCGCAGGCGTCTACGGCTTGATGGGCTATCACATCATTGACACGGACAACTATAAACTACGCGTAGAATCCGGTCTGGGAGTTGTCTTTGAGAACCGCAATGACTTGGCCGGTCAATACGCCTCCTACAAAGCCGCGCAGCACTTCGATTGGCAAATTTCCAAAGACACCCGCTTTTTCCAATCCCTGAAAGCCACCGGGGAATTGGCCGACATCACTAACTCCATCTACACCGCCGAGCTGGGAATCGAGTCCGCCCTCGGTGGACCATGGTCGGTCAGACTCGCGGCGAAGGCGATTCACTATGGCCGGACAAGCGGCGGCAGCAGAGCCGACGATCAATTGATCACCATCGGCCTTGGCTATTCCTTCACCCCCGGGGGCAGCGGTGCCGCGTCTCTGGTGGACGTGCACAAAGAGCGCAAGGTCATCCCTGGCGAGTGGGTCACCACGGCCCTGGTAGGTGGTGCCTACGCTTCTGGAAATACCGATGCGTCATCGGTCGCCCTCGGCATTCTTGCCAAACGCAAATCAGATCTTACCTCCAGCGAGATCGGCCTCAATGGCCACTACGGTGAAAGTGACGGTGTGCGCACCGCTGAGTCCGCAGACCTCGCCGCCCACCACCAGTATTCGTTCAGTAAGCCCTACTTCGCCGGTCTCCGCTTCGATGCCAACTACGATGCCGTCGCTGATCTCGACCACCGCCTCTCCATGACTCCCTACCTCGGCCGTTTCCTCTATGAGAGCGGAGATGCCTTCGTCTCTATCGAGGTCGGTTCGTCGGCAGTTGCCGTGAGGAAAGGCGGTGTGGACGATGCCTATCTGGCCGCCTACGTCAGCCTGAAAGCTGAGAAGCACTTTAACGCACGCACCCGCCTCTACGGTAATGTCACTTGGCGCGGCGAAGCCGCCGATACCGCGAACCACGTTCTCAGCTCCCGGCTTGGTTTCGACCATGCGATCAGTGACAGCGCCAAGCTCCAGCTTCTGCTCACCAACACTTATGACAGCATGCCCGCGCCCGGCCGCAAAGCCAACGATCTCAAACTGATCGCCGGCTTCGAGTTCAAGCTCTAGGCTCGCGCCCCTCGTGACAATATCACGAATCATAAACAGGCTGCGACTGCTGAGAGGGGGGACGGAGGGGGGAACCGTAAGCCCCGACACCCGGTGGGGTCCTAATCAACCGTAGAGCGCTGAGCCCCCATGGCTCACCCTGGGGGGGTGTGTCAACCCAGAGCCAGCGTATCGCCGCTTGGCGCCCAAGCAAAATCCAGCCCGGCGATGGTCATACTCTGGTTCTCGATCCGACATCAACTCCGTTTGCAACCGCATTCAAAAACACCCGGTGCGAAGAATCTCCTTGGCGCGGCGATTAGGTGGGGCTATATATCCAGATAAGTACAAATTTGTTAGAAAGGTCAACACACACTCACAGATGAAATATATCGTCACATCCGAAAAATCGATTGATCAGGCTGCAACCGATCTTGAAGCCGCAGTCAAAGCCAATCAATTTGGAGTTCTTAACGTGCAAGATCTTCAAGCCACATTGCAAAGCAAAGGGATCGATTTCCAGCAGCCTTGCCGAGTCTTTGACGTCTGCAATCCTCACCAAGCCAAGGCTGTTCTCACTGAAGACATCAGCATGAACATGGCACTCCCTTGCCGAATCTCCATCTGGCAAGAAAATGGCCAAACCAAAATTGGTGCCATCAGCCCCAAGTCCATGCTCGCGATGCTCTCGGATTCTGAAAAACTGGCCTCAATCGCGGAAGAAGTCGATGGGGTCATGCAGCGGATAATTAATGCCGCGAAATAACCACCTATCTCCGCCTTGCACGATGCTCTCGACCATCTCACCCAAAAAAGAAAATCCCTAGCAATGGGTAGCTAAAAAGAAGCCCACCCCGGCCGGAGCCGGGGCGAGCCAATGACGTGGATTTATTCCTAGGAGGCGTCGTGTTGAGGCCGACGAGTAACCCGGGTTGTGTCTAGCCGGCGAGTCATGCCGGGGGCCTCTCCGGGCAGGACGGGAAGTAATAGTGGCGCCTGCAGCGTCAGTCTTCTCCCCCCGAAGCGACAAAAGCAAGAACCACGAAAGCCCCCTCCCTACCCGTGGTATTATCGATTGATCGGAAGGGTTGCCACATACTCCTGGCTTTCCTTTGACAGCTGATCAATATCGTAAGCGTGGTTTTTACCGCTTGAACCAAAGTATACAAGGGTTTTTGATTTTCCGGTGATCCGGGCATTGATCCGGACGCCGCTACTGTTAGTAAGAGGTCGGTTAATGGGGTAGACGCTTTTCTCAACAACTCCTACTGTCTCGCGTGCGGCACGCTGGATGGTCGCCATTTCCTGCTGTGGAATGTTGCTTTCGTATTTGATGGTTGCCGGGTTTTTGGAAAAGAGGCTGGCGTAAAAAACACAAGATGCCAGGTAGGCCCCCCTTTCAGACGGATGACTGCCATCACCAGTGTATAGGGCTTTGCCCAGATCGGGATCGATCTTCCTCACTTGTGCCCAGGTATCTCCTACCGGAGCAAGGGTCGCATCACACCGCTTGGCCACGGAAGTGTAGTTTTTGCTCAGCTCTTTCTGCATCGATTTGTAATCGGGAAAGCGCTTGATGTTCATTTTGTCTCCATCCCGTCGTCCCCAGGTTTGATAGAAGACGGTCTGTGCCCCGGATGAATCGATCAATTTGTCGAGCGCCACCGCAGCATCTTTGAATGTATCGGGAAACACAGCCGGTGTTTGACTCTGGTCCTGAAGAATGACGAAGTCCCACTTACCATCCGCGATTTTCCGGGTGGTTGATTGGTTCTGCAGATGAAACGCAAGATTCTTTCCGCCGGGTGCGATATACTCGATTTTCACCGAAGAACCCTCCGGGGATGCAGCCATGAATTTTGAGAAGGTTTTGCGGATACCTCCGGTGTAGCTGTTGCCGATGAAAAGGATTCTAACTTCGTCTTTCGCCGCGGCGGTGACTGGAGAGAAAAATCCAAACAAGATTGAAATAGTAATGATGGCGCGCCTCATGATTATCAGTTAGTTAGTTGTCATTGGGTTGGGTTGCCGGAGGTTTTGGTGAGTGTGAAGGAGATATAGCATGTATGTTGCATACTTTCCAGTTTGATGTGATGCCCACGGGTTCCGTATTCGTTCTGAAACGCACTCTCAGAAAATAAAACCTATTCCCACCTCGCTCTGTTCTCCGCCGCGTGTGCAGATAGGCCGGGCAGCTAGGCCAGCGTGATGCTAGTTACTGCCGTGAGTAAAATGTTTCGTCGCATGATGTTCATTCCCGATGCCTGTTTTATCAGACACTGCCACTAACACTAAAGCGGTGCAGCCGTCGCACCCAATGTCCGGTTTGTTGACAAAACGGAGGCGAGAGAAAGAGGGGGGCAAGGTTCTTCAGCCCGTTGATGCCTTTTTTTGTCAAACGGATACGTCAAGTGGCCTAGATCGTGTAGGGAGCACGGCGCTGATAGGTGCGCATTGCGTTGGCTTCGTCATCATTGACGAAGGCCTCCTTGACCGGGTCGAAGGTTAGCTTGCGCCCCAGCTTCCAGCTGATGGCGGCGGCGAAGCAGGCGAGGTGCCCGTAGCGGGCCACCGTGGAGTTGCACACCGGCTTCTTGCGCGACTTGACACAATCGAGGAAGTTGCGCACGTGCTGGA
The DNA here is from genome assembly GCA_029287105.1 of Akkermansiaceae bacterium. Taxonomy (GTDB): domain Bacteria; phylum Verrucomicrobiota; class Verrucomicrobiia; order Verrucomicrobiales; family Akkermansiaceae; genus Oceaniferula. The sequence goes on from JARFRT010000440.1 coordinate 5,145, forward strand.
GCGGGTCGGTGCCGTTAAGGGTGCCTATTTTCCTGCCTTCGATGAGTTTGGGGTTGCTGGCTTCGATTCGTCTGAAGTCCCCGGCTTCCACCCAGCCGTCCTCACCCTCGAAGCGGATCGGGCAGGAGCCAAGCCCCTTGATCCAGTCCCCCTCGTCATTGAAGCCGGACAGGCGCATGACCAGGGTCACACCGTTGGCATACTTGGCACGGATGCTGGTGCCGTCGGGCTCGAACTCGAGCGGGGTCGTGTCGTCGGCATCGGCCGCCCACTGGCACAGGTCGATGGTGTGCGCTCCCCATTCGGGCAGGCGATAGCCGGCGTATAGCCCCTTGTGGTTCCGCCAGCGGCCCCGGCAGTATTCCATGTTGTAGGGAATCCGGGGAGCGGGTCCAAGCCAGCGGTCCCAGTTGATGTCCGCCGGATCAGGTTCGGGTTCCGCAGGAAGGGGATCGAGATAATTCTGCAGCTTGAGGATGCCGGCGTGGACCGACTTCAGGTTGCCCAATTTGCCACTGTGGGCCAGTTCCTTCGCGAGCGCGAAATAGTCGACGCTCCTTCGTTGGGTGCCGGCTTGGAATACGCGCCCGTGTTTTTTGATCTCGTCATCCAGCTCGTGGCATTCCTGCATGTTCATCGCACAGGGTTTTTCGCAGTAAATATCCTTTTTTGCGCGGGCCGCATAGATCGAAGCCGTCGTGTGCCAGCGGTCGCCGGTGGCGATGACGACGGCGTCGATATCATCCCTGCCGAGCACATCGGCCATATCGTCATAGGTGACGCAGTCCTTGTTCTTGTACCGGTGGTCCGTCAGGCGCTTGATCCCCTCCCGGCGCTTTTTCTGGGGATCGGCGATGGCAACGAACTGGCAATCCTTCTGCTTCAGGAAACATTCCAGGATCTGTCGGCCACGCGGGCCGAGCCCGATTCCGCCTACCACGATCCGGTTGGAGGGGGCAACCTTCCCGTTCAGTCCCAGAACGGAAGCAGGCACAATCATCGGCAGCCCCCAGACAAGAGCCGTTTGTTTCAGGAATCGGCGACGGGATTTGTCTGGAGTAGTCATGGTTTTTCGTAGTGTTCGAGCTGTTTGCTGATTGGGGGCAGTTGTCGGATGAGCAGGGCACCGGATCCGCCTTCGCTTGTCGGCCTCGGCTTCGGCTTCGGCAGGAGAGGGTCAGGGTTGATCCTTACTTCAAACATAGCAATCAGCCCCAGGGATGCGATGATTTTTTTATCGACAC
>JARFRT010000320.1 GCA_029287105.1 Akkermansiaceae bacterium
CTCCAGGCCGATTTCCGCAAGCTGGAATTCGGGTTGTTCATGCATTATAACATGGCGACTTACACCGGTGACGAATGGGTCAAGGGCTACCATGACCCGTCCCTGTTTGATCCCGGCGGCAAGATCGATACCGATGCTTGGGCTGATGCCGCCGTATCGGCCGGGATGAAGTATGCCGTCTTAACCGCAAAACATGTTTCCGGATTCTGCCTTTGGGACAGCCAATACACGACCTATGACGTCATGCACCCGGACTGCCCGTACCAACGGGACATCGTCGCGCAGTTTATCCAGTCATTCAAAAGCCGGGGTCTTAAAGTCGGGCTGTACTACTGCTGGCGCCATCCGGGATTTAAGAAGGAATTCAAAGTGCTTCCGCCGGAATGCGACCCTGCGACCCACAGCCTGAAACAACAAAACGATTTCCAGAAAAAACAAATCGCCGAGTTGATCAAAAATTACCCGGACGTCTTCTACATCTGGAATGACGCTCTGGACGACAAGGTCATGCCCGCCGCAGAGGCGAAGCAGTTCTTTGGGAACCAGCGCCAGGTGCTCACCAGCTCGAACTGGTGGGACTGGGGGAAGAAGGGAACGCCATTTCTTGATATTGGCATCAAGGAGGTGAGACACTTTCCGGCGGGTCATACAGCGCCGGGCGAAACCTGCTGGAAACTGGAGCCAGGGTGGTTCTGGAAAAAGGGATCCAAGGCCGGCAATGCGAACGGTATCATGTCGCACATGGCCAAGGCATCCGCCCGGAATTCCAATTTCCTGCTCAATGTCGCCCCCGATAAAAAAGGCCGTTTTGGAGAAGCCAGCACCGCAACGCTGGCCGAAATAGGGAGACGGCTGAAAGCACAAAAAATAACACCGAAGAGGCCGGGCCGCTGAAGAAATCTAGCAATCCTCGCTGAAGCAGTGGAGTGATGATCTGTGTTAGGCGGGCGGCACCCTGCTCCGCGCGAGGCTACGGCGGGCAGGCTGCCCACGCGCCCATGTCTTGTTTGGTTTTTTGAATTTGAAACTTGGGGTTTAAAAGGAGGATTGCCGTTCCTTTTCGCCTGTGCCGGGGCAGGGGACTTCAATAGCGCGTCCCGCTATCCTGAACCTTGCATCCGGCATGCCGAATCGCTACACTCCGCACCCGATGATTGAATACGACAGCATAACCGTCCGGATGCATCGGCAGACGTTGTTCGAAGGGGCGACCCTGACCATCGGCGAGGGCGAAAAAGTCGTTGTGCGCGGCGCGTCGGGCAGCGGCAAAAGTTCGCTGCTCAAATGTGCGGTCGGCGCGATTCCCCTGGCCGCGGGATCGGTCCGCGTGGCTGGCATGCTGCTCTCGGCCGCAACCGTTGCCGGCATCCGCGCCCGGATCGCATTTATCGGACAGGAGCCGGTGCTGGGTGCGGAGAGGGTGGGCGACGCGCTGTTGCTGCCCTTCACCTTCAAGGCGCATCGGCATAACCGGCCCGGGGATGAGCGGGTCCGCGAGTTGCTTGCCCAACTGCACCTTCCGCCGGATATCCTCGAGCAATCCTGCGCCCGGATCTCCGGTGGCGAAAAGCAGCGCATCGCGATTATCCGCGCGCTACTGCTCAATAAAACCATTTTCCTGGCCGATGAAGTGACCTCCGCCCTCGATCCCGCCAGCCGGTCGGCTGTGATGGAAAAGCTGTTTAGCCCCGGCATCACCCTGCTCTCCGTCTCGCATGACCCCGAGTGGATCAATGGCTGCGACCGCATCGTCGAGATTGAGGATAAACAACTCAAGGATGGGCCTGCGGATCCATCCATCGCAGAGCGGGAACCTGCAACACTAACAAGGAAGGAGGACGCATGACGATCGATCTTTCCCTGCCCGCTATGCTCTCGATGTATGGGTTGATGGTGGTGCCATTGCTGATCTTGTTTTATCTCCAACTCGGCGTCGTCCGCGACACCTTGTTGGCGCTCGTCCGCATGACCGTCCAACTGCTACTCGTCGGTCTTTATTTGAAGTACATCTTCATCTTCAACAATCCACTGGTCAGTATGCTGTGGTTGGCGGTGATGATGGTGGTGGCCAATATGAGTGTCCTGCACAAGGCGGGACTGAAACGGCGTCTCTTTTTCTGGCGCTCCATGGCCGGAGTCGCAGGAAGCACGCTCTTCGCCAGCGCTTGGTTCATCCTGGTTTCCATCCGACCCGAGCCGCTCTACGACGCGCGTTATCTGGTTCCCATCACAGGCATGATCCTGGGAAACTGCCTGCGCAGCAACGTGCTGAGCCTGGAACGCTTCTACAGCGGCATTCGCAAAAACGAGAACGAATTCATGACCTATCTCATGCTCGGCGCAAGCATGCGCGAGGCCGTGCGCCCCTACCTGCGCGATGCCATCAAGGCCGCGATCAACCCGTCTATCGCCACCATGGCCACCATGGGGATCGTCTCCCTGCCCGGTATGATGACCGGCCAAATTCTCGGCGGGGCGATGCCCATGGCGGCGATCAAGTATCAGATTGGGATCATGATCTGCATCTTCACCGCCATGGTTGTCGGCTCGCTGGTCAACCTTCTCCTGAGCCTCGCCGTCGCCTTCGACGACCACCAACGCCTCCGCCCGGAGGTTTTCCGTGATTTGCCTTAATGTCCCGTCATCCTTCAAACGACAGATCCTGGGCAAAAAATAAAAATGTCCCTCATGGCCTAACTGTGCGCAAAGCGGGTCGAGAGTATGCTGTGCGACGATTTCCCCTGAAAGTTGTGTCCGCGCAGGCACGTAGGGATACCTTATGAAACCAGAGCCACATGCACCGACGCGCCGGGGATTTCTCAAGTCGGCCGGGACGGTCGGAGCCGGATTGACGATTCTTCCGTCCGGTCTGCTGTCGGGCGCCGGTTCTGCCAACAACAAGCTCAACGTCGCCGTGATTGGGGTGGGGGGACGCGGTGCAGCCAACTTGCATGGCGTGCGGGGCGAGAATATTGTCGCGCTTTGCGATGTGGATGCAAAAAACCTCGCCAAGGCAGCGGCACAGTTCCCTAAGGCGAAGACTTATGCCGACTGGAGAAAATGTCTCGAGCAGAAGGACATCGATGCGGTGGTTTGTTCCACCACTGATCACACCCACGCCTTTGTGAACGTCTGGGCGATGAACCGCGGCAAGCATGTCTACTGCGAAAAACCTCTCGCCAACTCCGTGCACGAGGCACGGGTGGTGCGCGAGACCTACCTCCGCAACAAGGGCAAGATTGCCACTCAAATGGGCACACAGATTCACGCCGCCGACAACTACCGGCGCGTCGTCGAATTGATTCGCGACGGGGTCATCGGAGACGTGAAGTCCGCCGACGTGTGGGTGGATCGCCCGCGCAAGACGGAGGCCTACTATCCCACAGTCAGCCCGATTCCCGCTCACATTGACTGGGATCTCTGGCTCGGACCCTCCGCCCATCATGGCTTCAATCCGGGTTATCCAGGCAGTTGTCTCAAGTGGAACCGCTTCTGGGATTTTGGGACTGGTCAGCTCGGGGACATGGGGAGCCATCTCATGGATCTTCCCTACTGGGCGTTGAACCTGCGCTTTCCAACCCATTGCGAGGCCCAGGGCAAGCCACTTCACCCCGACTCATACCCTGAACAAATCAAGGTGACCTGGGACCACCCCGCAAACGACCAGCGTCCAGCCGTGAGAGTCAGGTGGTTTGACGGTGGTCCGAAGCCCGGCATGCCGCTGAAGGTGTTTAATCGTGATGCCCTGGGCAAGGGGATCCTCTTTACCGGGGAAAAAGGCTGGCTGCTGGCCGATTACGGATTCCGGGTCGTGGTTCTCAAGAGTGACATGACCGGGTATGACGTCCCGACCTCGGAGGATCTTATCCCCCGCTCCCCCGGACACCACCAGGAATGGATTCAGGCCTGTAAAACCGGCACGCCGACGACTTGCAACTTTGACTATTCGGGAGCCCTCGTCGAACACAACCTCCTCGGTGCTGTCGCATTCCGGACCGGCAAAAGACTCGAGTGGGATGCTTCAAAACTGCAAGCAACCAACTGCCCGGAGGCGGAGCAATATGTGAAAAAAACCTACCGCGAAGGTTGGGTGCTTAACGGGTAATTTAATCAGGAAAATGATACGTACCATGCACCACACCACCATTTCTGCCATCATCGCCCTATTCCTCGTCGTGCCTTCGATCACTGCGGACGAGAATGCGGGGAACTTGCGCAAGGCCTTTATCGACGGTCGCGGCGAGGGCTGGCGGGCCCTGGGCGCCGCCGATTTCGAGAACGTCAACTGTGACGTCGGCACCTGGTCGTGGAAGGACGGCGTGGCCCATTGTACCGGGAAACCGGTGGGTGTCATCGCCTCCAAGACACCCTTCACCAATTTTGAACTCGTGGCGGAGTGGCGCCACCTCCGGCATGCCGGCAATTCGGGTATTTTTGTGTGGGCTAGCAAAAAATCACTCGATCAACTGCGCGCCGGCGGCAAGGCCCGTCTGCCGGACGGTATCGAAGTGCAGGTGCTCGATCTCGGTTACGAGGAGAACTGGGAGAAGAACAAGGGAAAGAAATCCGACTGGTTTACCTCGCATGGCGACGTGTTTCCAGTCAGGGCAAATATGAAGCCCTTTCCCCCAATGGCTCCCAACAAACAACGCAGCTTCCCCACCAAGCGCCTGAGCAAGGGGATCAACAAGTGGAACCACTACTATAACCGCTGTATCAACGGCGAGGTGAGCCTGTGTGTCAACGGCGAGGAGGTTTCGTGCGGAACCAAGTGCGACCAAAATACCGGCTATCTCTGACTCGAGTACGAGGGGTCCCCAATCGACTTCCGCACCCTGCGGATCCGGGTGCTGCCGTGAGGAGAATACGGTAGTCTTTCCCCGTAGCGCACAAGTGACCCCCTTGGGTTTAAACTTTAAGTTTTAAACTCCAAATACCAAAGGAGTGACGAAATACCCAAGCCCCCAAGGGAATCCCAAACCCGAAACCAAGTCTTCTTTCGCGTGTTTTGCGTGTTTCGCGGTTGAAAATTTCCTGGCTAGATCGCCGCGGGAGAGACCACCTGGCGGCATTTCTACCCCACCCGGCTTCCTGTTTTGGTTACGCCTTGCGAGCGGTAATGAACATGTAGGGAAACATGGCCGTAATTTGCACATCCTCAAACCCGGCATCCGACGTCCATGCCGCCATGTCACCCGCATCATGGGTGCCACCCGTTTCATTGGTTAATAGGAACTGAAGTCCAAAGAGGACAGCCAGCGCCGGTTTGCCATCGAGGGTGAAGAGGTCATTAAGGACCAATTTGCCTCCCGACTCCATACCTGTGTAGACTTTTTCCAGGATGTTTTGGCAGATCTCGGGAGTCATTCTGTGCAGCAGACCGGAGATCAGCGCCGCATCGTAGCCGTCTCCGAAGTCGTCCGCCGTCGCATCGCACGGGATCATCTCAATGCGGTCGGCAACACCCGATGTCGAAACGAGTGCCTTGGCAACTTCCTGGATGGGTGCCAAATCAAAGATGCGGGAACGCAGCTCCGGGTAACGCTTGAGTATCATCGTCGAATAGGTGCCGGGCCCGCCGCCTATGTCGGCCATCAGTCGGCACCCACTTAGATCAACAACATTGACCAACGACTCCGCAATGCCCAATGCACGCTGGTGCATTCCCACCACGAATTGCCGGGTTAATTCCCGGTCACCGCCCAAGAGGTCTTGCGGGGGGATGGCCGGCTGGCCTTTTTTGACCGATTCGGAAAGATTCATCCACATCGGGTAGGTGTTCGCCTGCAATTCCAGGGTCACTAACAGCGATTCGGGACTGGTGCTTGTCAGGTAGCGTTTACCGGTCGGGGTGTTGCTGTAGATGCCCTCGTTTTTCTCAAGCAGATCAAGCGCGACACAGGCATCGAGTAGAGCCAAGGCGCCACGCTCGGATAGGTCGAGCTGTTTGGCGAGATCTTCAGCTTTGGCTGGCTCATTCAGAGCGTCGAAGAGGCCGACGCGGCATGCCGCGAAAAGTGCCGAGGACTTCCAGAATGCGGTCGCCGCATCATAAATAGGTGTTGGATCAATCATGGTATCAAAAAAGGGATGTTGGGAAGTCTTGAAATCGGGATGTCTTAGTCGGGAGGCTGTGCAAACGGATTATATGCTTCTCAAGCATGAAACAAAATGGTTGCCAGAAGGCGCCGCATTCTCCTCAACTGTAGGTGGGTGTCAAATTGATATTGTCGGACAAAATGGATCACTCACATTCCCACCAATCCATGTAGTGTTGACATGGCTCGCAAATTAGCGATTCATGGAAGCATGCTCGTATATAGCCGATTTCAAATGATTAAGCGCGTCGTGGCAGCGGCAGCTGTCGTCGTGTCCTGTCAAAGCCTGGCGGCCGGTCAGAAGCCGAACATCCTTTGGCTCTTTTCCGATGACCATGCCTACCAAGCCATTGGTGCTTACGGAGGGCGCTTTGAAAGCCTGGACCTCACACCCAACATCGACCGGATTGCGGATGGCGGTATGGTCTTTGACAAGGCCTATGTGGGAAATTCCATTTGTGCCCCGAGTCGTGCGACTTTGCTGACGGGCAAGCACAGCCATTTGAATGGCAAAATAGACAACCGCGTCCCGTTTAACCACGACCAGCAGCAATTTCAAAAGATCCTGCAAAAGAATGGCTACCAGACGGCGATGATCGGGAAAATCCACCTCAGTGGCAAGATGCAGGGGTTTGACTACTGGGAGGTTCTTCCCGGACAGGGGCAGTATTGGAACCCTCGTTTTATCACGGAGCAGGGGCAAACCGTTTACAAGGGCGAGCACTCGACGGATGTCATCACCCGGCGGGCGCTCAATTGGCTCCAAAACGACCGCAGTAAGGAGAAACCCTTCATGCTGATGGTGCACTACAAGGCGCCTCACCGGACCTGGCAGCCGACGACCCGCTGGAAGAAGAAATTCAGCACCATGACCTTCCCCGAGCCCGACTCGCTCTTTGACGATTACGAAGGGCGTGGGACCGCAGCGCATCAACAGGACATGAGTATTGCGCGGACAATGAGCATGCAAAGCGACCTGAAGGCGGGGCAGTCGCCGCGCAAAGAGGAACTGGAAAAAAACCCGCTGACGGGCAAGGACCTCGTGCGCTGGAAGTATCAGATGTACATGCGCGACTACCTCGCCTGTATCGCGGGGGTCGACGAAAATATTGGCAAACTACTCGACCACCTCAAGGCGACGGGCCTCGATAAGAACACGGTCGTGATGTATTCCGCGGACCAGGGGTTTTATCTGGGTGAGCACGGTTGGTTCGACAAACGCTTTATGTATGAAGAGTCATTCCGCGCCCCGCTGCTCGCCAAATGGCCCGGTGTGATCAAGCCCGGAACGCGGAACAGCGACATGGTGCAAAATATCGATTATGCCGAAACCTTTCTCGATATCGCAGGAGTTGAGGCACCTGCGGATATGCAGGGCGAAAGTCTGATCCCGCTTTTCAAAGGCAAGACGCCTGCGGATTGGCGTGAAAACCTGTACTACCACTACTACGAATACCCAGCGGTCCACAGCGTGCGCCGACACGAAGGGGTCGCCGGCAAACGGTTCAAGTTGATCCGCTTCTACGGCATCGACGTGCCCAACGGCGAGGAGTGGGAATTCTACGACCTGAAAAACGACCCGTCGGAAATGAAAAGTCAGTATGACAACGCCGAATACGCCGGCCAGATCGCATCCCTCAAAAAGGAGCTGGCACGCCTCAAGGCCAAGTACGAAGTGGTCGACGTCCCGCAAACACACCACCTGAGGAAAAAGAAAAAAAAGAAGCCAGGCAGCCGCCCGTAGTCGATCATTCGAGTCGGCGCCCTGTCGCACAAGCTTCGCTTTTTTCGAGGTCAATAAATTCCCCAGCTTGGCCCAGCCTGAGCACAAGGAGCGCACATAGCACTTGCCGTCACTTTAATCTTCTTTAAAAACAGGGACATGAATTCGCACATTTTGTCGCGGCTTGTCGGTATTACCCTGATTTTCACCAGCATCCTGGCCGATGCCGCCACCCGACCTAACGTCGTTATCTTTTTTACCGACGACCAAGGGACGCTCGACGCCAACTGTTACGGGTCACATGACCTCTATACGCCCAGCATGGACAAGCTTGCGGCAACAGGTGTGCGATTCACCCAGGCCTATGCCCACACGGTCTGCTGTCCGGCCCGCGCCATGCTCATGACAGGGCGACACCCACAGCGCAGTAACGTCACCCAGTGGACCCAGGCCAATGCCAAGGGTGAAAAAGGGCGCAACATGCTCCGTGCGGAGCTCACCATTGCCGAGGTCCTCAAGGGGGCGGGGTATCAAACAGGCTTGTTTGGCAAGTGGCATCTGGGCGCCGATTTCGATCACGGCCCGACCGAGCAGGGGTTTGACGAATTCTTTGGCCTGCGCGGCGGGTTTATCGATAACTACAACCACCATGCGCTTCACGGCAGGGGATTCCACGACCTCTACGAGGGGAAGTCGGAGGTTCATGCCAAGGGGGATTACTTTCCAGATATGATCACACAACGCGCGATCCGGTTTATTGACCAACATACCCGGTCGCCGTTTTTCATGTATGTCGCATTCAACATCCCCCACTATCCGGAACAGGCAGATCAAAAATTCGACGCACGGTATCAAAAGATGAAGATGCCCCGGCAGTCATATGCAAAAATGATTTCCACCACCGATGACAGAATGGGCGCGATCATCGAGCGGCTCGTCTACCACGGCCTGCGCGACAACACCATCGTCATCTTCATGAGCGATAACGGACACTCCCCGGAAGACTATGCCATCAAGGCCGCCGACCACACAAGCGGCCTGGCCAAAGGCACTAACTACGGTGCCAACGGCGGCGGCGGGAACACCGGAAAATGGATCGGCCACAAAAACACCTTCCTTGAAGGTGGCCTGCGCGTGCCCGCCGTCATCAGCTATCCCGCCAAACTGCCCCAAGGTGCCGTCCGCAACCAAACAATCACCGCCATGGACTGGATGCCAACCATCCTCGAACTCTGTGACGTGCCGATGCCCAAGGTCCGGCTCGACGGCCATAGCCTGCTTGCCATCATCAAATCCCCCAGCGCAAAATCAGCTCACGAAACCCTGCACTGGGGGTGGAGGGGGAATTGGGCTGTGCGTGCAGGGGAGTGGAAGTTAATAGGCTCGAAGGGCGGGGCGAAAGCTCTCGTCAACCTGGAAGACCCACAGCCAGAAAGGGTGAACTACCTCGACAAAAACCCCGGAATGGTCGCGCACCTGCTTGCCCTTCACACGGCCTGGGCAAGGGATGTGCAGCCAGATCACGAGGGAGAATAAGATGATCCCGAGAGGGACAGTCACTCTGTGTTCATGCCGATGCGGTTAATCGGGCGCAGCGCGCCAATCGATTTTTTTGTCAGATCAAAACTCGAAGTCCTCATGCTCGACCCAGCTTTCTTTGCTGGCCGCCGTCTTGCCCGCCGGAGCCTTGGCGGAGTGGGTTCGCCTATTTAGCATCAAAGATGAAATAAACGAAAGAATCCTGAGACATTCCCCGTTTAACAGGGGATGCAAATGACGAGCATAGCCAGTCAGGTCGTTTTAACGGCAAAAAACCTGCGCCCATTGGAGGCAGGGGCGATCGCCCGAACGTCTGTTGATCAGACCCGTTTGCCTAAAGTTTATTCCCTCGTCGGCTAATTACAGACGCTGCTGACAAGATTTGTCGACAGCGACGTCCTGATCGCAGGAGACTAAAAAATAGGAAGCATCAACCAACCAATAAAATCAACATTATGAGTAATACAACTGATGACGTAAAAGCCGTGGAGCAACTCGGCGTCGCAAGAGATGGTGTAGTCAAGGAACTACGTAAAGTGATCGTGGGCATGGAAGATGTCATCGATGAAATGATGATTGCGGTATTCGCGCAAGGCCACTGCCTGCTTGTGGGTGTGCCCGGCCTGGCGAAGACGCTGCTGGTCAGCTCGCTGGCCGAAGCGCTGTCGCTTTCCTTCAAGCGAATCCAGTTCACCCCCGACCTGATGCCCTCGGACATCACCGGAACCGAGCTGCTTCAGGAGGACCCCGAGACTCACGCACGCCGGTTCAAGTTTATGGAAGGTCCGGTATTCACCAACCTTCTGCTGGCCGACGAGATTAACCGGACACCCCCGAAAACCCAGGCGGCGCTTCTTGAGGCGATGCAGGAAAAGAGGGTGTCCTCCGGTGGCGTCGACTACAAACTCGACAAGCCGTTCTTCGTGCTCGCCACCCAGAACCCGATCGAGCAGGAGGGCACCTACCCGCTGCCCGAAGCGCAGCTCGACCGATTTCTCTTCAACGTGATGGTCAAGTACCCAAGCCGCGACGAAGAGCTCGGTATCATGCGGAATGTCACCAGTGACGTGCAGCCCAAAATCGAGAAAGTCCTCGATGGCGCCGCAATCCTCGAATTCCAGCACCTCGTACGCCGTATTCCGGTGGCCGATCACATTTTTGAATACGCAGCCTCCCTGATCCGTGCCACGCGGCCCGAGGAAGATGACGCACCGGAGTGGGTGAAGCAATACATGTCCTGGGGTGCGGGTCCACGTGCCTCCCTGAACCTGATTCTCGCCGGCAAGTCCCGCGCCGCCCTGCGTGGCCGGTGCCACGTCGCCATCGAGGACATCCAGGCGGTCGCCCTGCCCATTCTTCGCCACCGGATCATCCCGAACTTCGCCGCAAGGTCGGAAGGAATGACCTCCGACAGCCTGGTCGCGCGTCTCCTCAAAGAGATCCCCACCGGCGATAAAAAGTAACTGTCGAAACACAGGCCTCCTGACCCCCGACTTCCGACCAATGTCCCAGCACCTCCCCAATCTCCAGTACCTGGACCCCGAGCTTTTGCAAAAGCTCGGCGATCTGGAACTGATCGCCCGTGAAGTCGTCGAAGGCCTACGGGCCGGCTCCCACCGCAGTCCACTCAAGGGGTTCAGTACCGAGTTTGCCCACCACCGACAATACGTCCCTGGTGACGCAATCCGTGACTTGGACTGGCGCGTTTACGGGAGGACCGAGCGGTACTACACCAAACTCTACGAAGCCGAGACCAACTTCGATTGCTATGTCCTGATGGACGCGAGTTCATCGATGACCTACGGCTCGGGCAAGGTCAGCAAGCTGGAGTATTCAAAGTACCTGGCAT
>JARFRT010000363.1 GCA_029287105.1 Akkermansiaceae bacterium
GACCGGGATGATCACCTCGGATTCCTGCTGTCTGGTTCCGGGGTTGTGCAGTGTCATGGTCATGGTGGTGGTGGCGACCCGGCCGATGATGCGCACATCGGCGTCGACCGCGCTGACTTGCACGGGTAGCGGGTGGTGGGGTCGCGGCCTGACGTGGGGCATGATCGGCGGGTGCCAGTGACGATGCCCTGCGGGTGGTTGGGTATGGGCAAAAATCTCGCGCGGGCTCAAGGCTCCGGCGACCACGGTGCCGGCAAATATTCTGACTACATTTCTTCGTTTCATAGGAACAATCTGTTTGTTGTTCCGGAAACTAGACCCAATCGGCAGACCTGTGTGTAAAGCGTCTGTAAAATACTTCCCTGTGCGCACTGCCCGTGGAAGGCTAGGAGCCTTCCGTTTCTACCCGTGGCCAGAAGTGCGCGGCATCACGCGAACCGCTGAGCGGAAATCTACGACAGCATGTCGATCACCTCGGCGGGTGACAGCCCCTCTTGCCGGAGAGTCCGGATGCTCAGGGCGTCGTTGCGCTTGGAGAGCCTTTTTCCGTTCTGATCGAGGATGAGCCGATGGTGAAGGTAAAGGGGCGCGCCCAATCCTAACAAGTTCTGCAAGATGCGGTGAATATGGGTGGATGCCAACAAGTCCTCGCCCCGGGTGACATGGGTTATTTTTTGATAAGCATCGTCAATGACAACGGCAAGGTGGTAGGAGGTGGCGATATCCTTGCGCGCCAGGACAACATCACCTAACAAGTGCGCGTCCACGACCATTTTTCCGTTGATCTGGTCATCAAATATCAGTGACCCGGTCTGCCTGGCCGCCAGGCTGGCATCGAGGCGCCAGCAGTGCGACTCGCCCGCCGCCAGTCGGTCTTCCCTTTCCGATGCCGCAAGGGCGCGGCACGTACCGGGATAGAGTATCCCTTCCGGTCCGTGGGGTGCATTGCTCATACCCGCAATCTCGTTCTCGATTTCGCGACGTGTGCAGAAACAGGGGTAAACGACGCCGAGTGATTTGAGCTGTTCCAGGGCCTGCATGTAGGCCGGCAAGCGGTCGGACTGCCGGATCGGCGAGCCGTCCCACTGGATACCTAACCACGAAAGGTCATGTTCGATCGCCAGATAGAATTCGTCCCGGACACGGGTGGCATCGATATCCTCGAAGCGGAGATAGAACCGTCCACCGTTTTCCTCCGCCAAGTCATACGCATAGACCGCCGCGAAAGCGTGGCCGAGATGCAGCAAGCCTGTGGGTGATGGAGCAAAACGGGTGAGCACGCCGTGAACCTAAGCGTTAAGTTGAAAACTCCAAATAACAAAAAGCGAAAAATGCGCACTGTTCAGGATTGGCAACCCAGCGACATGCTCAAGCCTGTCACCCGCAAATCACCTCAGTATCCCGCCCGGCAAACCCATTAACGCAAAATACTTGCAATAGTGTGTTTTATGCGTTAGCCTCCGCGCGTGAGGACGATACTTCTTGGAATTTTAATGTGGGGCGCATCCTGTTTGTCGGGGGTATCCCAGATGAAGGTGGTGGCGTTGCACCCGCTGATGGCGGATTTGGCGAGGCAGGTGGGCGGGCAGCATGTCGAGGTGGTTTCGCTGATGGGGCCGAACGACGACCCGCATCATTTCAACCCGACACCGGCGGCGCTGCACAAGGCGCGGGGGGCGAAGGTCTATCTTGCCAGCGGTATGGGCTTGGAAACCTATCTTGGCAAGCTCCGCGATACCCTGGGTGAGGCGGCGACGGTGGTTGAGGTGGGAAAAACGTTACCTGCCCGGGAAGTGGGAGCGGCGTTTGTATGCACGCAGGAGGGGCACGACCACGAGGGGCACGACCACGGCAGTACGATTGACCCGCACTGGTGGCATCGGGTGAGTAACATGCAGCGTGCGGCCGATGTCGTGGCCAAGGCGTTTTCGCTGGCGGACGCCGGACATGCGGCCGACTACAAGGCCAACGCCCGCCGGTACCGGGCTGAGCTGTCACGGTTAAATTCCTGGGTGCGGCGGACGCTCATGGTGGTACCGAAGACGGACCGGAAGCTAGCGACGGCGCACGCGTCCTTCGGCTATTTTTGTGACGAATACGGATTTGAGTCGATGGCGGTCAAGGGGATCAACAAGGGAGGCCAGCCGTCGGCCAAGGTATTGGCGGAAATCGTCAAAACGATCCGCGAGCAGCAAATCAAGGCGGTCTTCCCCGAGCAGCGCGCCAACCCGAAGGCCCTGAAAACGCTCGCCAAGGAAACGGGGGTGCGGATCGGCGGCACCTTGATTGCTGACGGCAGCGACTCGTATGCCGGTATGATCCGACATAATGTGAACACCATTCTCAAGGCGCTGGCGCCTGGGAAGTAAGCCGGAACGCAGGCTGAAAAAACGAACCTCTACGACCTGTCATGCGCGGCTCCCCTGTTATGAATTTCCTCTGCGTCATCGCCCTGTTGCTGGTGATGGCAGCCGGGGTGGCGCTGACGACACGAAAGGGGGAGAGCATGAAACCCGAGCCTCGGGAAATGACGAAACAAGCCGAGGGTATGGTTGAGGTGGAGGTGCGCTTGCTTTTTTCCCACCGACCGGCAAGGGTGCGGATTCCGGGCTTCCGCGTGGATGTCCGGCCTGAGGAGAACGAATTGGAGCTGGTGCTCAGTTTGCCCGCTGAGACG
>JARFRT010000389.1 GCA_029287105.1 Akkermansiaceae bacterium
GCTTCAAACACATCATCATCCACCCCCGACCCACCGTCGACCTCACCTGGGCCAAAGCCGAGCATCAATCACCCCACGGGCTGATTAAAACCAGCTGGAACATCAAAAACAAAAAGTTCACCCTGGATGTCACCATCCCGGTCAACACCACAGCCACGGTCTACATCCTCGGCAAAAACATCACCGAAGGCAAATCACCAACAGCCAAAGCCAAAGGCGTCACTTTCCTCCGCACCGAAAAGAATACATCGGTATTCAAAGTGGAATCAGGCAGTTACCAATTTGTCAGCCAAGACCATCAGAGCAACTAAGACCCAAAAACGAATTTAGCCGGGTGGAAATCGCGCAGCGTAAAATAGGGAGAGTGGACAATGCACGAATTCATTCCTGCCCACCGCGGAGGACAGGTGAAGTAGCCCGTCTTGGAATCATCTGCCAAGTTTTCCTCTGCGTCTCTGCGGCTCTGCGCGAGGCTGTGAATTCATAACCCAAGTCCGGAAAACGCATGCAATCCGGGCAAAAAAACAAAACGGTGTGCAAGACGGGCAATTGAGATTATGACTTTAGCCACCATTACAACCGGAGTCATCAAATGAATAAACACCACCAACTCCTTGCCATCATCATAACGGCCCTCGCATGCCTTTCAGTCACCCTATCAGCAGCCGCCTCCATTAAGCCGGCCAAAGACTTCAAAGCCTGCGACCTGCGATGCGAATACCTCACCCATCCACTGGGAATCGATGTCACCCGCCCGCGCCTCAGTTGGAAACTCAAATCCAACACGCGCGGCCAATACCAGCGGGCCTACCGGATCCTCGTCTCAAGCACCCGCCAGAATCTCGACAACCACATCGGCGACCTCTGGGACACCGGCATTGTAAGGTCCGCACAAACCACCCAAATCCCCTACGACGGAACCCCTCTGAAATCCGGCATGCAGGCATTCTGGAAAGTCGTCGCCTGGGACAAGGATAGCCAGGAATCGGGATGGAGCGAGTCCGCGATATGGTCGATGGGCTTACTTCAATCATCCGACTGGACCGCCGAATGGATCGGCTACGACGCCACACCTAAAGAGGTCGCCAAAATGCCGGTGCGCAATTTTAAACATAACCCGAAGGCCAAACCTAAATTCAAAACCTACCTGCCCGCGCAGTATCTCAGAAAAGATTTCAAGCTATCAAAAAAAGTCACCCGCGCCGTACTCCACGTGACCGCCCAAGGGCACGTCGACATGCACGTCAACGGCCGACGTGTCGGCAACGAATACTTCACCCCCGGCTGGACGGATTACCGGAAACGTATCTACTACCGCACTTATGACGTCACCAGCATGCTCGCCAACGGACCGAACACGATCGGCGCCGTCCTGGGCGACGGATGGTTCCGCGGCAACATCAGCATCCTGGGGCAAAACAAATACGGCAAAAAACTCCGCCTCCTGAGCCAGCTCCACATCACCTACACCGACGGCACCACCGAGGTCATCGCCTCCGACCCCAGCTGGAAAGCCTCGTTCGGCCCGATCATTCTCTCCGACATGTTTGAAGGCGAAACCTACGACGCCCGCAAGGAACTCACCGGCTGGGACAAACCCAATTTCAACGACAAATCCTGGTCCGCCGTCAACACCGGCTCCGACATCAAAGCTCTGATCGAAGCCTACCCGGGCGTCCCGGTCCGCCCGATTCTGGAACTACCTACTGTCAAACTCACCGAACCCAAACCCGACACCTACGTCTTCGACCTCGGCCAGAATTTCTCCGGCTGGGCACGGTTGAAAGTCAGCGGGAAAGCGGGTGATAAAATCAACATGCAGTTCGCCGAGATGCTCAATGCCGACGGTACCGTCTACCATGACAACCTGCGCTCCGCGCGCGCCGCCGATAATTACATCCTGAAGGGTGGGGGACAGGAAACCTACGAACCCCACTTCACCTTCCAC
>JARFRT010000266.1 GCA_029287105.1 Akkermansiaceae bacterium
GTGATTGTTTCGCCTGACGGCCTGATGCTGACCGCCGCACACGTGACGGCAGGAGTCGACAAGGAGCTCACGGTTATTTTGAACGATGGCACCAAGCTCAAGGCGGTGTCGATGGGCCTTGTGTCCAATACCGATGCCGCGATGATGCGGATTACCGAGGAGGGTGAGTACCCTTATGTCGAAATCAACCGGGACAATGACTACAAACTGGGCCACTGGATTTTTGCTCTCGGCCACTCCGGCGGGTTTGATAAGGAGCGTGGGCCGGTGGTGCGCCTTGGCCGCATCCTAAAGGACAGTGAGACGACCTTGCATACCGATTGCAAGGTGATCGGGGGTGACTCGGGCGGACCGTTGTTTGACCTGTCCGGGCAATTGATCGGGATTCACAGCCGGGTTGCCAAATCCATGGAGCAGAACATGCACGTGCCGATGCGTGAGTACCTGAAGCATTGGGACGAGATGGAGGAGAACAAATTCCTGGGCGACGGACCGTTTGCGAAGCGACCGGTCAAGGGAACCGGCTTTCTTGGTTTTGGCTCGTCTGATACGGAAGAGGGACTGGTGGTTGGGAAAGTGCTGAAGGATGGCCCGGCAGACAAGGCCGGCATCAAGGCGGGCGATATTGTTGTCGAGATCGACGGTCAGGAGATACCGGACAAGGCGGCCATGAAAGCCGTTCTCAAGGAGAAATCAGAAGGGGACCTGCTTGTTGTCACGGTTTCCCGCAAGGGCAAAAACCAGAAGATTGAGGTGAAACTCGGTAAACGATCAACCTGACACAGGTCACATGGGAATGATGAAAATATATACACAAGGCCTGATCGCGGTGGCCACAATTCTGTCAGCGCATCTGCCGGCCATTGCGACGCAGGGGACGTTGCCGGCCGAGCAACGCATCAATGGCAAGCTGGTATGGGAGGCATTTGAGCCGCAGCGCCAGATTCTCCAGAAGAGTAGCGCCGTGATCTACACCGATGGCAAGTCACATGTCAAAACCGTCTACGGGGTGGTGGTCAGCGAGCAGGGGCACGTGTTGACCAAGGCCAGCGAGATTGAGGGGGAAACCACCATCAGTATTCGGATCGACGGCGATTTGTTCAGTGATGTGGAAGTCGTCGATCGCGATGACCAATGGGACGTGGCGATGTTGAAAGTAAAATCGGACCGCGTGTTTACCCCTGTGGTTCTCAGCGAAAACGATGATGTGCAGCAAGGGAACTGGGTGATTTCGAACGGGTCGTCGTCACGCAGCCTGCGCCGGGTGCGGATCGGTGTTGCCAGCGCGGTGACCCGCGAAATCAAGTCGGCCAGCAGTGGCGTTATTCTGGGCGTGCAACTGGGCACCGAGGAAAAGAAAAGCCTGGAGATCAAAAAAGTCACACCGGAAAGTGGGGCCGACAAGGCGGGCATGAAGCCGGGGGACGTGCTGCTTTCCGCCGGGGATGTCAAACTCAAGGAAAGGGCCGATCTGCTGAAGACCATGAAGGGCAAAAAGCCGGGTGACAGCCTGCAGGTCGAGGTGCTCAGAGGTAAAAAGAAAATCAAGCTCGACGTCGAACTGATGGCCCGCCCGGGCAAGCCGAGGATGTCGCGTAACGACCAGATGAGTGGCGGAGAAAACTCGCTGTCCAAGCGCCGCGACGGCTTTTCCCGGGTACTGCATCACGACACCCCGCTGACCAAGTCGTCGGTGGGAGGGCCGGTGCTTACCCTCGATGGCGCCTGTGTCGGCATGAACATCGCGCGGGCCAGTAGGGTCGCCACCTTTGCCATTCCCGCCCGGGAACTTCGCGAGATTATCACGCGGATGCTCAAGTAGGCCTGGCTTGCCTGGGTGGCTGCTTCAGCTTTTTGACCGCGAAAAAGCGCGAAAGGACGCGAAAGGACGCGAAAGGAAGACTTGGGTTGAGGGCTTCGGTTGCAACTCCATTTTGGAACCACGGAAAACACGGAAGGGCTTTGCTTGATTATTCGGGCTTAGGATTTCGTCATTCTTCCGGCTTGGGTTGCCGAGGGACCAGCCTTCGCGTGAAGCTATGGCAGGCAGGCAGGAGTGTCCCTCCTCCCTAGGCCTTCGGCCCGCGAAGCGGGAGGATAGGGAGTGTGGACAACGCACGAATTCATTCCTGCCCGACGGCCTGTCCGCCGTAGTTTTAGCGTAGGAGGAAGGAGGAGGGCTGCATACCGGCATAGCCGAGTGGGCGAGGCTGTCCTGCCCACAGCGGAGGATAGGTGAAGTAGCCTGTCTCCCTTGGTTTTTGGATTTTGAAACTTGGAGTTTATCCCCCTTGGTATTTGGAGTTTAAAACTTAGGATTTAGATCCTTCGGCTACCCGCTGGCGGTGCTCCCGCTTGATGCTCTGAATACGGGCGGCGGGTACTGGGTCTCTATTTTCCTTGTGCCATGACGAGGGTAACTGGCATTGTTCGTGGACAGCCTGTCACTATGAAAACCTCCCGCTTGTCCTACCTCTGCCGATTCCTCCTGTTGTTTCCTCTACTGATCACCTCTGCGCAGGCGGGGGAGGCGCAAAATATCCAGGAAAAAATCGACGGTTGGCTGGAGCCGGTGGCCAAGGCCGCGGACAGTGCGGTGTTCTATTCCTTCGAACTCGGAGGGCAGAGCTTACCCGTCATTTTGTTGATTCTCGGCGGGACCGCTATTTTCCTGACGATTTATTTCAAGTTTATCAACCTGACATCAATTGGTCTGGCGCTGCGCACGGCCAGGGGCAAGTACACGGATGCGGATGCTCCGGGGCAAATCACCCATTTTCAGGCACTGACGGCGGCTCTTTCCGCGACGGTCGGGCTGGGCAACATTGCCGGTGTGGCCGTGGCGATAGGAATCGGTGGGCCCGGCGCCACATTCTGGATGGTCCTGATGGGGCTGTGTGGCATGACCACGAAGTTTTGCGAGTGCACCCTGGGGGTGAAATACCGTGAAATTGACAAGGACGGCAAAGTGCACGGGGGGGCGATGTATTATCTGAGTCGTGGGCTGAAGGAGAAGGGTCTGGGTAAATTAGGCGCAGTTCTGGCGGTCTTCTTTGCGGTGATGTGTGTGGGCGGGGCGATTGGCGCGGGCAACATGTTCCAGGTGAATCAGGCGACGTCACAGGTCACGGGTGCGTTCGACATATTTCAGGGGGCAGGGGACAAGATCTGGTTTGGTCTGATTATGGCGGTTTTGGTGGGTATGGTGATCATCGGCGGCATCGTCTGGATCGCCCGTGTCACCTCGCTGCTCGTCCCGTTCATGTGTGGCATTTATGTCTTGGTCGCCTTGATCATCATCGGATCCAACCTGGACCAACTGGGAGGAGCTTTTCAGCTGATTGTGCAAGGCGCCTTTTCACCGATGGCGGTGGGCGGTGGCATTGTGGGAGTCCTCATCCAGGGTATCAAGAGGGCGGCGTTTTCCAACGAGGCCGGGGTCGGCTCCGCGCCCATCGCCCACTCGGCAGTCAAGACCCGGAAGCCGGCGAGCGAGGGGCTGGTCGCTTTGTTAGAGCCGTTCACGGATACCGTGGTTGTGTGTACCATGACCGCCCTGGTGCTGGTTATCACCGGCGTCTGGAAGGTGGATGCCGTGGTTAAAAATGATTCGGTTTCCCTTTACAAGACCTCGTCCATGATGGAGGTCGTGCAAACGATGGAGGAGGGGGAGGAAATGAGGATTATTCGCAAGGTCGGGAAGAACGACCAAAAGAAGCTCGGGGACCGGGGACAGGTTTGGCTCAGTGAGTCGGACTCGGGTGAAATGGAAACGGCATGGGTCGATTATGAAGGTCTAACTAAAATCGAGGGGGTCGCCAAGACATCAAGGGCATTTGGTCAGCGCTTTGCGTCCTTTCCGAAAGTGCTCGCTATCGCCGTCTTGCTCTTTGCCTTTTCCACCATGATTTCCTGGTCGTATTACGGTGAGCAGGCGGTGATCTACCTTTGCGGGAAACGCATCCCCGGCGTGGTGCTGGCCTATAAAATCATGTTCTGTGGCTTTGTGGTGATCGGTGCCGCCTCCTCGCTTGGAAACGTGGTGATGCTCTCTGACGCCATGATCTTCGCCATGGTGATACCCAATATGGTCGGGCTCTACCTGCTGCTGCCCGTTGTCAGCAAGGAGTTGGCCATTTTCCGCAAGCACGCTGCCGAGATCGACGCCCAAGATTAATATTTTCCTATGTCCACCACCCTTAACTTCAGGCGCGCCAAGCTGGCGTCGCTCTCACTCGCCAAAGTCGGAAACCCTTTACGGTCAGAACCCCTGCGCACCTCCAAGGAGTTGTGCCGGTTTTCTGACGAGGACAGCGGAGTCCTGACCCCGTCCTTTCTCAAACCTTTTAAAAATCTCGAGGTGCGGTCGTTTGCCCACCACTCGTCGCTCGAACTCAACGAGGTCTACCGCTACGCAGCGGCCCTGTTCGAAAACCCGGACGTCCTGCTCGAACAGGGGAGGAAGATCGCCCGCCACCTCTACAACACTTCCAAGCACCCGAACATCAAATCCGGGGACCTTTGCGTGGCGCTGGTCAATGATGTGCTGGTCGATGGCGACCCGCATCAGGCGATCAGCATCATCAAGTCGGAAAGCCGGGTTCCGTTTCTGGAGATTGCCGACGACGACGGCAATCTGCAACTGATTACGCATCAGGGCATTTCGCCCGACAAAATCGACAAGGGATGCCTGATCATCAACAGCATGAAGGATGACGGTTATCTTGTTTACACCTTCGATAAAAGCGGCGCCGGCACCCACTTCTGGGTGCGTGACTTCCTCGGCGTGAAGTTTCGGCGTGACGACGACTACATGACGCGGCGTTATGCGGACATGTGTGTCTCCTTTGCCAAGGAGGGGCTTCCCGAGGAGATGGAGGCCGAGGACAAATGCCGGGTGGCCAATCAGGCGAAGAGTTATTTTGAAGAGCGTGACGAATTCGACCTCAAGCACTTCCGTGAGGAGGCGCTGAAAGAGCCGGCGATCATTGAAAAATTTGACGAATTCCAGGCGAACCAAGGTGATGAGGACGAGGGGCAACTCGATGAGACGTTTACCATTGATAAAAAGGTCGCACGCAAGGCGGGCAACCGGTTCCGCAGCACGATGAAGCTCGATACCGGCGTGAATATCAGTTTCGCCCCCGCCTTCAAGGAGGCCGATGAGTCGAGCTTCGAGCGCGGATTCGACGACGAAAAACAAATGAAATTCGTGAAGATTTTCTACAATGATGAGGTTTGACGCTGCGCGGTGATTTTTTTTTCTCCGATAGAAATCGGCCGCATCTATTGAAGTCGCTTATTTTGAGGGGTTTAGGTGGGATTGAGCCTGCCGGGCGATGAAAAAAACCTCTGGCCAAATGGCGCAGTATCGGGCAATATCAACCCGCGACGAATATCCCCCTGCAAAAACCCATCCGCTCAATCCATCCCGCCCCATCCATCCTGCCCACAATGCAAAAGAACCAGGCCGACAACCAGACCCGTCAATTTCTCATAGGAGGTGGTATCCCGGAGCATCTTAAACCCGAGGCCTTAAGCAGTCGGCGTAAGTTTCTCACCACAGCGGGTCTTGTCACTGCCGGTGTCATGATTGCAGCTCCTGAGAGCGAAGGTGCGTTTTTTGGACTGATGAGCAACAAGCCCGTTCCCGGTATCCCACACGCTTGGGTGCAGGCGAAGGGGTCAGACGTTCTGAATTATGCTCGCTACATCCAGAGTCTCAACCTGCGCAACATCACCCCGCGTATGGTGCTCGCCCCCCACTTCAAGACACGGGGACGCACCCACAACAGCCTTCCACCCAAGTCATACTGGAAGAGCATGTCGCCCACGCTGAAGCTGATCGATAAAATGGTCACCCGCATCGGTGCCCCGCTTCGCGAGATCACGTCGGCCTACCGCAGTCCGCGCTACAACCGCGCCGTCGGTGGGAGAAGCAAATCCTACCACATGCGGAACATGGCCACGGATATCCAGTTCCGCGGAATTTCTCCTTACCACGTGGCCTACGTCGCCAAGCAGATGCGCACCCAAGGATACTTCAAGGGTGGCATCGGCCGCTACTCCGGATTCGTCCACGTCGATACCCGTGGGATGAATGTCGACTGGTAAGGCTGCGCATGGCCCAATTGCCCCTCCTTTTTCCAAGTGCCCGCTCTCCCCGCGATAGTGGGCATTTTGCGTCGGGAGGATTGCCTCGAGGGTTTCATTTTTTTTAAAAAACGAGCGCCGTTCAGTTTCATATTCTTAAATTATTAACATCTCTTAACTTTATCATTGCCAGAGATTTACACCGGTGATAGGCATGAGTCGAAATTCACAAAAAAGCGGAGCATGGATCATTTACTAGTCAATCAAACCGAGGAGCAGGCCGGATGCGCAGGGCTACCGGATGCGCATGGTCGCCGGAGTGCGTTGGCGACAGGGCGCAGGAGTTTTATGGGTTTGGCGGGAGCTGCGGCCGCGGGACTGATTCTGGGTGCCGACGATGCTGAGGCCGGGTTGTTTGGTTTCTCCAGCAAACCGGTGGCGGGCATTCCGGAGTCTTGGGTCCGGCTCAAGGGCAATAACGTCAATCGTTATGCCAACTACATCAAGGGTCTGGGGCTACGCAACATCACGCCCCGTATGGTCATTGCACCCCATTTCAAGACAAGGGGGCATGTGGGCAACTGCTTGCCGCCGCGCAGCATGTGGAAAAAGATGGGGCCGACGCTCAAGGTGATCGACCGCATGGCGGGCGAGATGGGGCTGCCGGTGAAATCGATTCTTTCAGCTTACCGCAGTCCGCGTTACAACTCGGCGGTCCGTGGTAACTCACATTCCCTGCACAAGGCAAACCAGGCGATCGACGTGGTTTTCCACGGGGCAACGCCCTATTACGTGGCCAGCGTCGCCCGTTATCTGAGAAAGAAGCGCAAGTTTTCCGGCGGCGTCGGACGATACAGCAGCTTTGTCCACGTGGATACCCGTGGATACAATGCCGATTGGTAAAGCCAGAAGAGGGGCGCGCGGGTCGTGGCGGCCCCATGCGGAGGCCCCGCGGCCTAGCCCAGGTCTCCCGTTTGAGTTGACGGCGGTGAGCATCAACAGATCATCCCGGCAAGATGGGTTGTTCGAGCTTGGTCGCCACTAATCATTGAGCAGGCCGCAGAATTTCTTGCGGCCGACCCACAGGAGGTAGGCGGAAAGGACGGAGACGGCGATGACGGGTGGGTCGAGCAGACCGCTGCGATCGGTGAGGAAGAGGTGGAAGGCGAGGATATTGACAACGATCGGTCCGAGCAGCAACAAGCCGATATTGCGGGTCTTGGGCAGGGCGACGAAAATACCACCGAGGATTTCGCAGACCTTGATGAAGCTGAGGAAGCCGGTGGGGTAAATGGCGCCAAAGAAGAGGGCGGGGGGCGAGCCTTTCTCGGGAGCCGGCATGTCCGGGAGGAAATGCAGGAAGTGATTGAGGCCAAAGACGAGGAAGGCGAGGCCGAGCAGGCCGCCGGCGATGTTGGGTAGGTTTTTCATGGTTGTTGGGGTTGTTTGGGGTTGTGGGTTAGAGCGAGTCGGCAAAAGAGGTCACGGCCTCCAGAAACCGGGAGCTGAGAGCGGGGTCGTTTATTCCGCTTTCGGAAAAGTTCTCATGGAACTGGGGTAGGCTGAAGCTGGCTTCGAGCCGCGCCCCCATACGCGGGAAGGTGGCTTTGGCCGCCTCCATGACGGCGGCTCCCCCGCGGGCGCCGGGTGAGGAACTGAGCAGGAGCATCGGCTTGCCCTGCCAGACGCTTTGTTCGGCGCGTGACGCCCAATCGTAGAGGTTTTTGAAAGCGGCCGTGTAGGAGCCGTTGTGCTCGGCGAGGGAGACGACGATGCCATCGTGATCGCGGAGGGCATCGAGAAAGCGCCGGGCGTCGGCCGGGATGCCGTTTTCCTTTTCCTCGTCCTCGCTGTAGACCGGGAGGGCGAGGTCGCGCAGTGAAAACTCGGTGACCTCCGCACCACCGACCTGGTGGGCGGCGTGGCTGGCGAACCGTTGGTTGATCGATGACGAACTGCTGGACGCTCCGATGGCGATAAGTTTCATGATGAATGGATGATGTTGGTTTTTGGATGATGTGCCGTCGGCAGGGGATCAGGCATCAGCATCGGGTTTTAGCAGAACTTCTTTGCCAATCTGGTCGCAGTTGAGCTGTTTATGCTTACCGTCGCAAAATGGCAGTGCGCCGGATTGTTTGCACTGGCATAAATAAGCATCGCCGTCAGCGTCCGCTGTAAATGCCTGAGGTGAAAATTCCGAGCCCTTGTGTTTGCCATCACAGAACGGCTGGTTGCTGGATTTTCCGCAGGTGCAAAAGAAATACTTTTTGCCCTGGGTGAGATGGACAACGGTGGGTTTGATGTCGGCGACGGTTGGCTTTTTCATGGGAATGGGGGGGATTAGTTGGTTGGTTCGGGTGTAGCCTTGAGGTTGAACCTGATGACAACTTCCTTGCGGATGAGGTCGTCAGTTTTTCCGGGATACTTGATGTTGAAGTCGAAGCGATTGATGAAGAAGTCCGCTGTTACGGTGATTTCCCGGTCTGAATTCGAGACGACGACGGGAATAGTAATCGATTTGGTCACGCCATGGAAATCAAAATTTCCGGTGAGGGCATGAGTTTCTCCCTTGGCCCCGGATTTTTCCTCAATGCCGGTCACGGTAAAGGTGCTGGTCGGGTACGTGGCGACATCGAAAAAATCGGGGCTGGTCAGGTGGCCCGTGAGCTTTTCAGCATCGGAGTAGGTCGATGCCATATCAATGACGACTTGGTGTCCACTCGGCGCGAGGCTTGTTCCGTCGACATAAAAATGGCCGCTGAACTTTTTAAAGCCACCCTCATGGCTGCCAGT
>JARFRT010000447.1 GCA_029287105.1 Akkermansiaceae bacterium
GGACGATGTTATGCCGGGAGGTTTGGGGGAAGGAGATCTTGTTGTCAAACCCCAAAGACCATCCTAACGACTCTCGCAAAAGAGTTGGGTTGGGCAGGAGACTGGAGCCTCTACCCAAGCATTAAGGAAACTTGAGTCGCATGAAGAGGGTGTTTTCTGAACCCCGGTCAATCGTAGCTGCGACGTCTTCATCGCTGCTGTTCTCAGTTTCTACGTTGATGGTAAACGTGCGAACGTCTCCTGACGGGCCGGTGCCGGAATCATACCACGTGTCCATATCCATCGACCACTGATAGACGGGTTCGCCGCTGGTGGGAGTTTTTGCACGTGTCCAACGGAAGGTGTACTTGTTCTGTGGGGTGATGGTGCCGGGGATGATCGCGGCGGCCAATGTGTCTAACTGGCTTGGGTGGGTGTTGTGGTAGTTTTCGAAGATGTTGAGGATTTGGTCGCCATCGGGATCGGCGCGGTCGCCCCAGACGGTGCTTTCCTTGGTGGGGTCGTTGAGGATGGAGTCGCTGTAGTAGGCCTTGAGCCAATCCTGGATGGGGGTGCGGATCCAGAGGGTGCCATTGCCGGTGCCCGTGTATTCGGGGTGGTCGACGGTGGCGACAACCGCATAGGGGCCGGTGGCGCTGGGTTCGGTCCCCGACCCTGCGTAAGTGAATGTGATGGCGAGACCGTCGGGTGTGGTCGACCCGCCGGCGCCGTGGGGTTGGCCGTCGTACACATGGATGAGGTCGGAGAGGGTGACCGGTGCGTCAATGGTGTCAGGGAGGTCGGTGATGCCGATGAGGAAACTTTGTTCGTGGGTTTGGCCGGTGTCGTCGATGACACGTAGCCGGATATTGTATTCGCTGCCCTCCTCGTAATTGAGCACGGCGTTGGTAACGAGGTTGTTTCCATTGACGGCGAACAGCGGGTTGCCATCGTCGCCGGTGCCGCCAAAGAGCTGATAGGTGAAGCTTGATGAGTCGGTGTCCGAAGCGGAAATGGCCGCGACGACGGTGCCGGCCGGTTCGTTTTCGGCGATGGTTGCGTCCGGGGTGGCCTGAGCCGTGGCAGAGTCGCCTGGTGCGCTGGCTTCGCCTGTGGTCATCAGGCGGGAGGCACTCAGTGAGTCAGCCAAGCCAAGTGCTGAAGCCGGACTGCCGAGGGTGATCGCGGAGGGGGCGGCTACCACTGGTGCTGGGCCGGCCACCCTGGCAATATAACGGTTTCCTGAATCGAGGACCTGACCGGCAATCTCGACGGAGGTGGAAAACTCACCTGCCAGCCTTGGGGCTAGGTCAGGGCCGAAGCCTGCAAATTTCCAGACGGGTGTATGGGTGTCGCTCCATAGGATCGTGCCCGCTGAGCTGAGTTGGAGAAGGCGAGGTGAGTTAGCGAGTGCAACGCCATCCATTTCGTCAAAGTATCCGCTGAGCATCATTGAGCCGTCAGGGCAGACTTTAAAGCCGTTGATGTCGGAGTAGTTACTACCGAAGGTATGGCCAGATAGAGCGGTGCCATCGGTGCTATAGGTAACGACCAGACGAGGATGTTGATAGGTGCTGCTGTGGTTCAGTGAGATGCTGCCGAAGTCGGCTGTCTCTGGGGCACTACCTGAGGACTTGAGGGCGAGAGTTATTTTGTCAGAGGAATCGATACCCATATCGATCACTTCATCACTACTGTGGGATGCGCCACCGGTTTTCACCCAGGTCGTGGCACCCGCACTGGTCAGCTTCCAGAAGAAGACATCGGAGCTTGGATACTGGGCACTCGCGTCAGCGGTGAATTTGCTGACACCTCCGATGTTTGCGCTGGCGATGAAGAAGCCTCCAACGTAAACATTACCAGTTGAGTCTATGGTGACAGCTTGAGCTTGCACGGCATTGTTGCTGGTAGCAAACTTGACCCATTGTTGGCCGTTGGCTGGGTCGTAACACATTACAAATCCATCGCTCTGAATACTTGCCGTGGTATGGCTAGGGCCAGTGATGTTGCCACTGTAAAACCCCGCTGCACCCGTTGAACTGTGGCCGCCAAGGTTTGCTTGATCGGACACATAACCGGTGATGTAGGCCAGCCCATTGCTTTCATCATACTTTACAAACTTCGGGAATTCCTGACCCACACCACCACAGTAGCGAGTCCAGAGGTTGGTGCCATCGGGTCTGATCGCCATAAGATACATGTCATCCCATCCGCCTCCCACGGCACCGCTGGAGTCGAAGATATTGCTCGTGCTGTCGTTTCTACTAAAATCAAAAGCACCCGTCACCGTTCCGCAAAGGTAGATGATGCCATTGCTGTCGACATCCATGTTCCAGGCCCGGTCGAACCCCTGTCTCTTATACACATCTGACGCTGCCGACGAGGTGTCACCGGG
>JARFRT010000504.1 GCA_029287105.1 Akkermansiaceae bacterium
TTGCGCGCCCCTCAACACGGGGTGGGCGGATTTTTCTGCCCTGGGAATCCGGTGAGTTCACCGCCAGTCCGGCGATAGCCCACCGACTTACTTATCAATTAAACAACAACACAATGAAAAAAACTTTTTCAGCCAAAGCTCAGGATGTTGAGCGCAAATGGTATGTGATCGACGCCGAAAACAAGGTGCTTGGTCAAGTCGCAGTTCAGGCCGCCAATCTTTTACGCGGTAAAAACAAGACGATCTATACGCCTCACGTTGACACCGGTGACTTCGTCATCATCACCAACGCTGAAAAAGTCGTTCTGACCGGGAACAAGGAGTCTGAAAAGATTTACACGCGTTACACCGGCTACGTCGGTAACCAGAAGGTCGAGACCCCTCGCAAGGTCCGTGCCCACCGTCCCGAACTCCTGCTTGAGCGTGCTGTCCGCGGTATGGTCCCCCACAACAAACTGGGTGATGCCATCTACAAGAAACTCAAGGTGGTCGTCGGCGCCGAACACGGTCACGAGGCACAGCAGCCGGAAGCCTACGAAATCGCCTGATCAGACGAAACTTTCCATTTTTTCATTTTTAATACTTACCAAACAATCTCATGAGTGAAGCCACCACATATTGCGCCACAGGTCGCCGCAAATCATCCGTCGCCCGAGTCTGGGTCACCCCAGGAACCGGACGGATCACCGTTAACAATCGTAACTTCGAAGATTACGTGCCCACGGTAACCCTCCAAAACCTCGTGCTTGAACCATTCCAGAATGCCAAGCTCGTTAATAAATTCGATGTGAAAGTCGTCGTCAGAGGCGGCGGTATGGCAGGCCAGGTCGGAGCGATTCGCCTGGGTATCTCACGCGCGCTTTGCGAGCAGGACGAAGAACTTCGCCCTGCCCTGAAGGAGGCCGGCCTCATGCGCCGGGACCCACGCCAGAAAGAGCGTAAGAAATACGGTCAGCCCGGTGCACGCAAGAAGTTCCAATTCTCAAAGCGTTAATCCAAACGATTACCAACCCTATTACTCTAACGAACTATGTCCAAACACGCATCACTCAAAACCGCCGGCGGAGCCGGTGGCAAGCGTTCTGTTCTCAAGCGTTTCGAGCGCATCAAACTCCTCAAGGAGCGCGGTCAGTGGAAAGAAGGCAAGAGCCCGATCGGCTTGCCCAAAACCAAGCCCGAGGCGTAGGTTTTTCCATGAACCAAGCCAGGGGCTGAGGTCCAGACGAACTCAGAAAATCACAATCAACCCGCCCCGTGGTAACCATCGGGCGGGTTTTTTATGGATCGCGCCAAGCCAAGCATTGGTATTTGGAGTTTGGTATTTGAAACTTAAAACTTATAGTGTCCATCATGTCCGCAGAATCCCAAGGAATCCGTCTCAATAAATACCTCGCCTCCTGTGGCGTCGGTTCACGCCGGGCGTGCGATGCTCTCATTCAAGAAGGGGGTGTCTTTATCAATAACAGCAGCTGTATCAATCCGGCCACCCGTGTTGATGCCGATGACGTCGTGCGGGTCGGCCGAAAAATCGTGAGCCCGAAGACCACGGAGGTTATCCTCCTCAACAAGCCGCCCGGACTTGTCTGTAGCTCCAGCGATGAGCTTGGCCGGGAAACGATTTACGACATCCTGCCGCCTCACCTGCGCCATCTGAAAAACGTCGGCCGTCTCGATAAGGAGTCCGAGGGGCTGCTCGTTCTCACCAACGACGGCGACCTGGCGCTCAAACTCACGCATCCGCGCCAGAAGGTGGAAAAGGAATACCTGGTCACCCTGAATCAGGCGTTCGCCAACGAGTTGATCGATAAGCTCATCGCCGGGGTCTATACGCCCGAGGGGCGCGCCCGTGCCAAGTCGATCCGGCGCATCTCACCACGCCGCGTCAGCGTCGTTCTCGAAACCGGATTGAAACGCCAGATCCGCTACATGTTTGAAGCGGTGCATCTCAAGGTGACCAAGCTGGTCCGGACCCGCATCGGCCTGCTGCAAGGCGGCGGCCTCGAGCTGGGAAGCTGGCGCGCGCTTGAAGAGGATGAAATTGTCGCGCTTCAGCTCAACCCCAAGCCACGCCGACCGGCTGCGGATGTCCTCCGGGCGGCCAACAGTGGCCCGGCCGCTAAAAAGACCGCCCGGAAATCGACGGGCCGACCTGCTCAAAAGACAGCGCGGAAAACCACCGCCCGCAGGCCTGCCCGAAAGGGGGCTAAAAAAGTTTTCCGGCGGGGAAAAAAGTAGGGTTGTCCTTTGGCGTCAGCCTGTCTAGTTTCCCCGGGTAATACACTACATCACCTGATTAGACATGAGCAACAACATCGAGAGCCATCTTAGCGAAGACCGCGAATTCAAGCCCAGTAAGGAGTTTTCCAAGAAAGCCCGCATTTCCAGCATGGCGCAGTATAAGCGCCTGCACAAGGAGTCGATCGAAAAGCCCCACCTCTTCTGGGCACGCGAAGCCAATGAGCTGCAGTGGGATAAAAAATGGAGCAAGGTGCTCGATTGGAAAGCGCCCTATGCCAAGTGGTTTGTCGGTGGTAAAACCAACATCTGTGTCAACTGCGTGGACCGTCACGTCGATGAGGGCCGAGGCAACAAGGCCGCCATCATCTGGGAGGGTGAACCCGGTGACAAACGCACTCTGACTTACCAGCAGTTGCAGCGCGAGGTCTGTCGATTTGCCAACGTGCTGGAAGCCAATGGTGTCAAGGCCAAGGACCGTGTGCTCATTTATATGCCGATGGTCGCCGAGGCCAGCATTGCGATGCTCGCGTGTGCACGGATCGGGGCGGTGCACTCGATCGTCTTTGGTGGCTTTTCCGCCGAGTCGATCAAAGACCGCCTCGAAGACTCGCAGGCATCGGTCGTGATCACCGCCGACGGTGGTTGGCGTCGTGGCGGTATCATCGATCTCAAAGTCAACGTCGATGAAGCTCTGCAAAAGGACAAGACGGTCAAAAAAGTGATCGTTCTCAAGCGCACCGGCAATGAGGTCAAGATGAAGCGTGGCCGCGATGTCTGGTGGCATGACGAGGCGGCCGAGGTCCCCGCAACGCACACGGCCAAGGCCTTCGACAGTGAGCACCCGCTCTTCATTCTCTACACCTCCGGATCGACAGGCAAGCCCAAGGGAATCCTGCACACCACCGGCGGCTACATGATTAACACCTACAGCACCTGCAAGTATATTTTCGACATGCGTGACGAGGATGTTTACTGGTGCACGGCGGATGTCGGCTGGATCACCGGCCATTCCTACATCACCTACGGGCCGATGCTCAACGGCGTCACCCAGGTGATGTATGAAGGCGCACCTAACTTCCCGGATTTCTCCCGTTTCTGGCAGATTGTCGAAGAATACGGAGTCACCATCTTCTACACCGCCCCGACCGCCATCCGCGCCTTTATCAAGGCCGGTGATGATTTGGTGGAAAAACACGACCTCTCCTCGCTCCGCCTGCTCGGCACCGTGGGTGAGCCGATCAACCCTGAGGCATGGATGTGGTATTACAACAAGATCGGCGGCGGCCGCTGCCCGATTGTGGACACCTGGTG
>JARFRT010000508.1 GCA_029287105.1 Akkermansiaceae bacterium
CGGTCAATGTGACACTCAACAACATTGCGCCCTGGAAGGCAATGGTGTCATGGTGGGGGATGGTGGTTGCCGTGGTGGGAGGTATTGGGTTGTTAGGTAGCCTGGTGGTCAAAAAATGGGGCCAACCCTGGCTCCGTGGACTTGCCGTCGCTGCGATCGCCGGTGGTATCCTCGCCCAGCGTGGTGGCGGCATCGTGTTTTTCTACCTGCTGGCGATCCTTGCCGTGATCCTGCTGCTGCTGGCACTGATCCAGGCGGGCAGCCACTGGAACCGCTGGAGAGCTGAGCGTGCCAACCGTCGTCAAAAAGAACGCGAGGAGGCTGCTGCGGCGATCTCCCTGGGCGCCGCCGAAGGGGCCACGAAACTTATCGTGATCGCTACTGTGGTGGGGTCGATGATCTTTGGTGCCACCGTCAGGACGCATGCCGCCGAGGCCGGGCCCCGCGCCATCGATGCCGTCACCCAGACGTGGAAAATCGAAAAAGACAGGCTGTTTGCCACCATGGACATCACGCTCCAGGGAAAAGCCGGCGCCAGCCACGTCCTGCTGCGTGAGCCCGCCGTGCTGACCTCGTTCACCGGCGAGGGGCTGCGCGTCAGCAAGCTCAAGCAAGGGAAGGCGACGGTCTGGATGCTTGCGGTGGATCAAGCCGGCCCGCTCACCGCCACCGCGACCTATGAAATGGCCCTGCCCGCAAAGCACGCCAATTTCACCCTGCCAACCGGCCCGGCCTCGGTGCAGAAAATCATCGCGGAAATCGACGAGGCGGGGCTCGAGCTGCACTCCGGCGCAGTGGTGCAGACCCTACGCCGCGATCCCGCGCCCGATCAGGCCAACCGTGTGGAATTCATCCTCGCACCCCTGCAGCAGATCATCATCGGCACGCGGGTCAGGGGACGTGATATCGACGCGGAGAAAATCAGGTTTTTCGCCGAGGTCGCCAACCTCTATTTGCCGTCACCCGGTGTGGTTGACGGCACCCATCGCGTCACGATCCGTCCGGCGAGTGGCAAGTTAGACAACCTCGCCCTCACGGTGCCTGCCGGTTTTGCGGTCAGTGAAGTCACGGGAAGTGCCGTGGGCAACTGGCGGTTTGATCCCGCCAGCCGTCAGTTGTCGGTCGACCTTGAGCCGGCCCAGTCGCGGGCCTTCAGCCTGCTTGTGGAAACCCAGCGGGGGCTTGATGCGCTGCCGGCCGAGGTGAAGCTGCAATCGCTGACTGTCGCCGGTGACGCCGGCGAGACCAACATGATCGGCCTCGCATTCGGCCCGGAAGCCCAACCCGGGAAAATCACCGTCGAAAACATGTCCGTGGTCAATGTGGACGACTTCGATCACACCCTGATTCCGATCCGTCCCAACACCAAAAACACCCCGCGCGGCATTCTTCACAAGGTCTATCGCAGTGCGTCCGGAGCGGGAAGCCTGACCCTGCAAGTCGCCCCGGTGAAGCCCGAGGTCCGGGTGGTTTCCCAGCAGGAACTTACGCTGGGCAGCGAACGCATCCTTCTCTCCGCCACACTGAACGTCAACATTACCCGCGCCGGGATATTCAAACTCAGCCTGCAATTGCCCGCCGGGATGGAAGTGGAGTCACTCAGCGGTCCGGCGTTGAGTCACTGGACGGAATCCGAGCAGAACGAGGTGCGCACCATCACCCTGCACCTCAACGGCAAAACCCTCGGTGCCCAGAAGTTTGCACTCTCGTTGTCCGGGCCACCTGCTGTTGAGGAGAAAAAGTGGGCCGTCCCACGGCTCCTGCTCAACGAGGCGATACGGCAGAGTGGCCAGCTGTTAGTGATGCCGGAAAAGGGCATCCGCGTCCGCGCCATCGACCGCAAGAACGTCTCGCGGATGAATACCCAGTCGAGCCTGCGTGGCCAACAGGTTGATCCGCGGGTTAAAAAATCCGGTGGCCTCGCGTTCCGCATTTTGCAGTCGGACTGGACCCTCACCCTGGCGATCGAGAAGCTCGATCCGTGGATCACCGCCAGCGTGCTTCACGAGGTGACCCTGCGCGAAGGCCAGACCCGGACCCGACTCTCGACGATCTATCAAATTGAGCACGCTGCCGTTAAAACCATGCGGGTGAAGTTGCCTAATCTGAGTGAGGAGGAGGCCCGCACCGTGCGCGCCAGTGGTTCAGCGGTGAAAGAGATTGTGCAAGTCGAGGGTGAGGCCGATACCTGGGAACTGCGCTTCCGCCGCGGCATCCTGGGCGCCGTGCATGTGCAAATCGAGTATCAACGCAGTGCGGACCGTGGTAACGGCGGCTCGGAAGAGATTAGCCCCGCCGTGTTTTCCAAGGCCAAACGCCTGATCTACTTCATGGCGGTGCGGACTACGGGACGGCTCGATATGGAGGCGGAAAAATCCGCCCGTGGCTGGCGCCGTAGTGATTGGACGGCGGTTCCCAAAAACCTTCGCAATCCGGCCGACACCAGCATACCGGACCTCTGTTACCGACTCAACGAGCCGGAGGGTTCGCTCAGCGTGGCACTGAAGCGGCACCAGATGGCGGACACCCTGAAGCTCCGGGTTACCGGCGGGAAAATGGTCACCATTTTCTCACCCCGTGGAGACACCCTCACGTCGGTGCAACTGGAAACCCGTGTGCTGGAGAAAAGCACGCTGCGCATCAGCCTACCCGCCGGCGCCGCGCTCTACAATGTGCTGGTCAATGGTGATTCGGTCCACGTTGTCCGCGAGGGCGACGACCACCTGTTCCACGTCTCACCCGGCCCGGTCGAGACCGAGCCCGCCGCGGTTTCCCTCGTCTACTCGACCCCATCAACCGATGGTGATATTAAGCTAACAGCACCTGGATTCAATGTGCCACTCGAATCCCTCGAGTGGGATGTGCTCGTGCCGGAAGGATACCGGCTAGCCGGCCATGCCGGCGGGTTCGAAATGCGTGGCAGCCAGGGGGTGCGTGATTACACCCTCGAGGATTACCTGGCCGCCATCCGCAGCAGCAGGACCGAAGAGGCCCAGAAAGGTCAGCAATCGCTGAAAATGGCCAACGACTACCTGCGCCAGGGGAAACGCAAGCAGGCCGCCAAGGAGCTGAGCAAGGTGACCAAAAACTTTGCGGTCGACCAGGCGAGCAACGAGGACGCCCGCGTCCAGCTCCGCCAGCTCCAGACCCAGGAAGCGCTCTGGGGCTTGAACACGCGCCGCCAGCGCATCTACCTCGACAACAAAGCCGCGGGTAACGCCGGCGTCGCCAACCGCGACCTCGAAGACTCCGCCTTTAACAACCCGTTGTTCCAGGGGCAGCAGGAATTCGACGTGCGTCAGGTCGACGACTTCCTCCGTGGCAACAGCCTGGAGGAAAAGAAGAGCCTCAAGAATATTGCCAACCGCCTGATCAGCCAGCAGATCGCCACCGAGCCCGCGCCGCAAACCATCAGCACGATCGTGCGCGGGCGTGGTGAAGTGCTTCGTTTCACCCGCGGCATTCAGGTTGATGGTGGCAAGGAGCTCGGCCTCGAACTCGATATCGACTCCACCCGCGGGGTTGATACCACCTGGAGTATCCTGCTGCTGCTCGGCGTCGGATTCACCGGCGCCATGGCCCTGCGCCGCCCGGCCTGATATTCTCGCTTTGAGCGAAGATCCCTTCCAGCATTTCGAAGCAGGTACTGCGGCGAACGATAATGTTCTGACGGGTCTTGTCAAAAGGGTGGTGTCGGCCTATGGGTCTGTCTGTTGATTATGATCGGACACCCCCGACCTTTCCCTGCCCGCAACCGTGATGAGTGAATCTGAATCCCGCCCGCCCAATCGCCGCCGCCGCTCTCGCCGGCGTCGTCCGGCCGCGTCGTCACCGGACGCCGGTGCCGCCAGCGCAGAGTCAGGCCGGCAAGAAAATGTCAGGAAGCAGGCCAGGCTGATGGCGCCGACCAAAGCCGAGACCGCCCTCCTGCCCGCCTTCCAAGGACTTACCCGAGACCAGATCCACGTGCCCGGAACCCGGGCCGAGTGCCAAAACGCGGTCGATGAAATTCTCGCCGCAGGGATTGGCGGGTTTGACACCGAAGCCAAGCCAACCTTTCACAAGGGACAGAAATGCGACGGCCCCCACGTCGTGCAGTTCGCCCTCACCGACAAAGCCTTCATCTTCCAGCTTCACCGGAGTGAGTGTGAAAGCGCCGCCGCCGAACTCATCACCTCCAAGCATGTCCTCAAGGTGGGCTTCGGCTTGAAGAACGACCACGGACAGATTCGGCGGCGATTTGGGATCGCCCTCAACCATGTGCTCGATCTCGACCAAGTCTTCCGCAAACTCGGCTACCGGGGCCAGATCGGCGTCCGTGGAGCCATGGGAGTTCTGCTCAAGCAGTGCTTTAAGAAATCCAAATCAACCACTACGAGCAACTGGGCGCTGCGCGAACTCACCCCGCGGCAGTTGCTCTACGCCGGCAACGATTCCTACGCCGCCCTGAAGATCATGGAGGCACTGCAGGCGGAAGGCCATTTCGAGTCGTGAAGGGGCCTAAGCAAGTGTCACTCCCGCCATCTCCCTTTTTTTTTACAACGCCCTTTGGGCTCTTTGTAATCCCCTCCAATATTTACCAGTAGGAAATATTGGAAGAATTTGGTGTGAGCATCACCCCGTGTTTTTGCTATAAGCAGCAGCGATGAAACACCCTTTCCGGGTGAGATTTCATCCTTGTGAACTGAGAAACCGGGAGAATGGAAATCACCCGGAAAACCCAGAAACAAACGATGCACACCCACAAAAATACTCCAGGCATGGCACGCCGCCGTTTTCTCAAAACATCCCTCGGAACCATCAGTGCACTGGGTTTCCCGACAATCATCCCGGCAACAGCACTCGGCAAGGGAGGCAAGGCGGCTCCCAGCGAGCGTGTTACTGTCGGCATGATCGGCTGTGGCGGACGCGGCCGGCTCGCCTACAGCTACGCGCAGATGCCCGATGTGCAAGTCGTCGCCCTGGCCGACGCCAACCTCGCAAAAATTGCCAAGCTTAAAACACATGACACCCTGAAAGGAATGACTTTCAAGGAAACCGACGATTTCCGGTCGATCCTTACCGAGGACATCGATGCGATGCACATTGCCACAGGTGACTACTGGCACGTCCCGGCGCTGCTTTTGGCTGCCCGCGCGGGCAAACATGCCTACGTCGAAAAACCGCTCGGTATCAGCATCGAGCAATGCCTGGCATGTAACGAAATAGTCAAGGAGCGCCCTGAACTTCAAATCCAGTATGGCACGCAAAACCGGTCGGGTTCCTACGTCCGGCCGGCCATGGAGCTGGTGCTCAATGGACACATCGGTGAGGTGAAGGATGTCATCGTGTGGGCACCCGAAGGTGAGGCGGGCGGGGTGAACGACGCCAAACCTGCGCCCGAGGGATTTAATCTCGATATGTGGTTCGGACCGGCACCCCTGCGGGAATACTGCGAAGACCGTTGTAAGACACCCAAGGGGATCTGGCACATCTACGATCATGCCATCGGCTTCGTCGCCGGTTGGGGTGCCCACCCGATGGATCAACTTCAGTGGTGGCTCGATGAGACGGGCGTCGGCATCCCCGAAGAGGTCAAGGCCACGGGTAAGATCCCCACCACCGGACTCTACAACACACTCACCCACTGGAATGCGGAAATGCGCTATGCCAACGGGAGGACGATTCGCTTTGCCGATACGCAGTCGATCGATCAGTATCTGCCGAAACTTGATCGTTTCCGAAAGCAGGACCACGGCACGCTTTTCATAGGAAGCGAAGGTTGGGTCTATTGCTCGAGATACAGCATCCAAGCGTCATCCCGGGAACTGCTCGCCAAGATGAACAACCCGGGTGAAAAACGTCTCATCCACTCCAAGGGTAAACATGAACGTAACTTCATCGACGCCATCAAGGGCGATAACAAAACCGTCACCAACCTGTCCTCGGCGATCCGATCCGACATCGCCTGCCACCTCGTTGATCTCGCAATCCGCCATGGTGGGTCAGTCCGATGGGACAATAAAAAACAGACGATCGTAGGAAACGATGCGGCCCAAAAGGCAATGCACAGACCGATGCGTAAGCCATGGGACGTCCTTAACCCGAAATACACGGGTGCCTGATTTTGAAGGGCACCTAAAATGAATGATTCAGATGTGTCCGGCTTTCCAGCCAGTCATGATTGACACCAAGGAGGATGACCGACAGAATTTAGGCCGCGTTAATGCGAATAATTCATGTCAGCCCCCCCAAAGAGTAATGGCCGCCGCATCGCGGTTTTTTTCAGCGGGTTACTGAGTTTTGTTATTCTGCTTGTGCTGGGGATGCGCCTCGACTGGTCGGTGCTTCTCGCTGAGTTCGGCCGACTTCACTGGGCTTTCCTGCCGTTGTTAGTTTTGATCGTGCTGGCCATTTTCTGGGTGAGGGCGTTGCGTTGGCGGCATTTACTGCCTGATGGATCGACGGTTTCCCGGGTCAGTTTGTTTGAGGCGACACTCGTGGGGTATACCGCCACGTTTATCCTGCCCTTACGGGTGGGTGAGGTGATCCGCCCTTGGGTGTTGAGTCGGTGGCAGCCGGTCAGGTTCTCGGCCGGACTGGCCAGTGTGGTGATCGAGCGTGTCTTTGATGCGTTGACACTGCTGGTAATGTTAGGTTTGGCGCTTGCCAAGCAGGAATCCGTGCCGCCGCTGGTAGCGACCGGCGCCCAGGTGGTAACGGTCCTTGCTGTTGTTATTCTGATCATCATGATTGCGGCCTACCTGGGCGCGAGTCAGATGATCCGGCTGGGTGAATGGATGATCCTGACGATCCTGGGAAAAAGGTGCCCCAAGCTTGCGCGGCGACTGGTCGCGATGGTCGAGGATTTCCTGGCCGGGCTGCGCGGTATTTCCAGCCTGAAAGACCTGATGTGGTCGGTTTTTTGGTCGGCGGTTCTCTGGACCTTGTTAGCGGTGCTTTATCAAGTCGGGCTGTGGAGTTTTGGCGTCGAGGCCTCGCCATGGGTCGGGGTGACTGTGTGTGTGATGATTGCGCTGGCGGTGGCTGCGCCGGGTGCTCCGGGATTTGTCGGCACCTTCCAGCTCGGTTGTGTGGTGGCGCTGGCACTCTTTGGCTACCCCGAGGAGTTTGGGCTCGCGTATTCGATCGTCCTGCACGCCGTGGAGGCCGCGACGGTGGTGGCTTGCGGGTTTTTAATCCTGCACCGACGCGGGTTGCGCATCTCCGACATCAGCCGGCGGGCGACTGAGGCGGATTGAGGGGGCCGACGGTATGAAACCCGTCATTATCTTCAAGATGGACGGCGTTGAGCATCACCTCCGCCGCAGGTGCGGCTTCGATGTCCTCGGGGGCCATCAGCATCAGGGCGGTCGACCATGCGTCGGAATGGGCGGCGGAGGCACTGCGCGACCAGATTCGGGTGGGCTGGTTTTCCTGGATATCCCGCGCGCGGTCCGGGTGCACGATGTGGCTGCCCTGGATGGCGGTGCCGGATGCGCTCAGGGCCTCGTCGTGAAGGTGGATGCGGAGTGTGTCCCGGTCGCCGCTGAGGTCGATCGGCCAGCTCGGCCGACCGATGGCAAGGTGGGTGCTGGAGCCTGCTGAGACGAGGGCGCCGTCGATCTCCCATCCTGTGAGGATCACTTTAAGTTGGTCGAGCGCATAGCCCTTGCCGATGCCGCCGAGGTCGATCACCCGGCCCGGCGCATGGCAGGTGACCGCCGGGGTGTCCGGATGGACGATGAGTTGTCCGGTCGGCTCGGGCAGGCCGCCGTCCTGCCCGGTTTTGCGGTGCTCGATCATGGTGCCCAGGGTCGGGTCGAATAACCCGCCGGTATGCACAGAGGCCTCCATGGCAATGAGCAGGCACTCGTGGCATTCTTCGCTGATGTGGAGGGTTTCCCCGGCGGCCATGTTGTTGATCCGGTAGACATCCCCCCCCTCGAAGTAGCGGCTTAGCTTTTGTTCGAGCTCGTCGATACGATAAAAACATTCACAGGCAAGGCTGTTGGCCAAGGCAACGTCGTCCGTACAGATTCGTAGGTAAAACGTGGTTTTCATCGCCTCGTGGTGGAAGAGGTGATGGGGCGGGAAGGAGGTCGGCTCGTCCATGGTGCTTGGCGTTGTTAGGGCGACTCGGGTGCGATCCATTTCTCCCAGTGGTCCTTACGCAGGAACATCATCACGGGCACTTGAGAACGAAGGGTGCGGGGCAGGGCTATGTGGGTTTTTTCCAACTGGTTGTTGACCTCGCCAGCGACCTCCGGCATGGCGAAAACCACCGGGCAGTCGGTGATTGCCGGGTCGGGTTCGGTCCAGTAACCGATGGCGTTGAAATCGCGGAGATACCACGGCAGCGGCCAGTACTCGGTGCCGACCACGCCGACGGGTTCCAGTGCCGCGGGAGGGAGGTCCTTGGCGAGTTCCTGCATCCATTCGCGCACGGATTCCACATCGCGGCTTGTCGGGGCGTAGGCGTAAGGGTTGCGGGCGTCGTTGGCAAAGCGTCCGGTGGCATATCGGGACAGCCGGTTTTGTTGGAATAGCACACCGAGCAAAAGCAGGGTTGCCACGACCTTGACGGGTGTTTTCCAGTTGGAGAACCCGCGGAAACTCAACCCGGCGAGCAGGCAGACGTGCGCCCACGGTAGGCACATCAGCCAGGGGGTTTTGTAGGCGATCGTGCTATAAATCAGGAGGTGAAACAGGGCGGAGAAGGCGAGGAAACGAGTGATGTTTTCCTGACTGTTGTGTTGTCGGCCTGGTAGGTAGCTTCGGACCAGTGCGATGATCGCGAGCACCAGAACCAGAGTTTCAAACCACCAGATGCCGCCCTTGCTGGGGATGGCTAACATCTCGATGTAATAGGAAAAGGCCTTGTCGTGACCAGCCCCTGTTTGGTAGATGAAAAACGTGCGGACCGCATCCCAGCCGCCTTTCAGGTTGCTGAACCCGTCGGTGTAGTACCAGCCCGAGCTGAATGCGGCGGCCGCAAGAAAGGTGACGGCAGGGTTGCGGTATTCCTGCCACAGGCGTTTGCGGTTTTTTGCCGTGTTGTGTTGCTTGATTTTGCGGATGTTGGAGAGCGCGACCAGCGCACCTGCGGCGGTCCACGCGATGATGCTGATGGCGAAGGTTTCCTTGGTGGCAAACATCAGGCCGACCAGCGCGCCGACCGCACCAAGCTTCAGGGTGAGCGAGAATCTGGGTCTGACGCAGAGCAGGACAAGCGCGGCGAGGCCACACAGCGTGAGCAGCATTTCGTGGATGAATACCCGGCTGAAGTAAACCAGCAGCGGCGAGGTCGCCAGCAGCGCCGCAGCCGCCAGCATCGGAATATCACCGAAGCGGCGTCGCCAGAAAAGCGGGACCATCACCAGCAGGGTGCCAGCAATGGCGGGTACCATCCGCAGGCTGAGCTTACTCATTTTTTGCCACGTTGTTTCACCATTGAGGTAACAAATCGGTGCGGCGGCGGCACTGAGCAACGGGCCGTGGTTGTGGACCGGGTTGAATTGGTAGCTCGCTGCGGGATTGATCCGCTGGGACGTGATTCGGGCTCCGGTAGCCTCGTCAAAGTGAAATGGTCGGTCGGAAAGATCATCAAATCGCAGGAATGCCGCCAGAGTGATCACGGCAATCCAACAGAAAAAGAGGAAGACTTTGCTTGAGGTATTCACGGATTGATTGAAAGATTGCCAGCCAACGACGTGTTTACATGCCAATAGCCGAAATGAAAGCCCAAACGAAATCCACCATCCTGCTCGTCACCCCCGTATGGAAGGATGCCGAGCGCCTTGCTGGCTTTGGCTTTGAACTGGCGGAAACGCTGGCGGGATGCTCCCACGATGTCGACTGGGTGATTGCCGACGACGGATCGGGCCCGGAACAGCGCCGGCAACTCGAGGCACTGCACGAGAAGCTCAGTGCGGTTTATCCCAGGGTGTCGCTGCACTTTGCCAAGGAACACCGGGGAAAAGGTTCGGTGGTTCGCGAGGCGTGGGCTTTGCACCCCGAGTCCGATTGGTTGGCATTTGTCGATGCCGATGGCAGCCTCGCTCCGGATGAGCTGATCCGGATGTTCGACACCGCCGAACAGGACGGGCAGACGGTGCTGGCGATTCGTAAGCGCACCGCGACCACACATGTTGATTTGAGTATCACCCGGGCGGTGGCGCATCGGCTCTTTATCGTGGCGGTGCGAATGCTGGTCGGTGTGCAGTGTGCAGACCCGCAGTGTGGTGCCAAGCTGCTGCGTGGGTCCGACTACCGGCCGGTGGCCGGATCCCTGAAAGAGGCCGGCCTGGCATTTGATGCCGAGATGCTGACCGCGCTGGCCGATAGCGGGGTGGTTTGGACCGAGCTTCCCGTGACCTGGATCGAGAAGGACGGCGGCAAAGTGCGGCCCTGGCGCGATGCCTGGGGCATGCTGGCCGCCCTCTGGAGAATCCGTGTCCGCCAGAGAAACGGCGAGTTTAAGTAAAACGGATAGCCTGCTCAGGCTTGCCGAAGACTTCCGCTTCGACGCAGTGGACAGTTGTTTTTTGGGGCCGCCAACGAGGTGGAAGCGGGGTAAAAAAATTCCCCGTCATCTGGCTAGAGATGGACGGGGAAAAAGGTTGGGGCATCGGTGCCCTATGCGCGCTGTTTACTCAGGCTTGCCAAAGACTTCCACTTCGACGTAGTGGTTCATCTCGTTGGAGGTGTTGCCACGGGAGTAGAGGCGGACGTAGCGGCCCTTGGTGCCTTGGCCGTTCACGAGCAGGCCGTAGCGTGACTCGATGTAGGGGCGCTCGCTGCCCTTGCCGAGCTTGGACGAGTCATCGTAGTCGTTGTTGTAAACGGTCTTTACCCCGGACTTGAACTCAGGGTCGTCGGAAATCTGGACGATGACATCGTGGTAGGCACGCTTCTCGCCGTGGAAGTGCCAGACGACGATGGCGTAAATCGGCGCACTCTTCTCCAGGTCGATCTGGACCCACTGGGTGCCTTCGATCAACTCGAGGAAGTAGCCTTCGCCGGTTTCCTTTTCGCCGTCGGTGATCAGGGTGACGTCACCCAGGATGGGGAAGTCGTCGCTTGAGGTCACCTTTTTCTTGTGGGACAGGAGCACGGTGCCTTCCGGTACGAGAAACTTCGGGAATTTCTTAATTTCAGGCAGCAGGTTGGGCACATTCTTGGGCTTGGGTGAGCCTTCGATGACTTCCTTGGGCAGATCGGTTGTGAGTTCGACTCCGCCGGGGGTTCCGATGCCGGGGCCGGTGGATCCGCTGGTGGTGGCGTCGGTTGACGAGTCTTTGTCGCAGGCGCTAAACATCAAAAGAGAAGCGGTGCCGAGGACGAGGGTAGGTAGTGTTGTTATTTTCATACTTGTAGTTGTTCGGGTGTGAAGACGAT
>JARFRT010000079.1 GCA_029287105.1 Akkermansiaceae bacterium
CCGCAACCTTCCGATCGCCGGGCTCCTTACTGCGGGCGCCGACATCACCTCCTACGCCAATGCCTGGCGCTGCTGTGGCGGCCGCCCTTCGGCGAACTCAACGACAGCTGGTCCTATGCCATGAGCATGACCGTTCCCTACGTCAACCTCGAGATTGAAGCTGACGTAACCGACGGAGGAACGACCGTCCGCCGATCTGACAGCATCTCGGGCATCGGCGACATCGTTCTGATGCCGGTGATGCTCAACCAGAACCTGAGCCCGGATTTCAATATCAACTACCGGCTCGGTATATAGGCCCCGACCGGCAAATACGAGCCCGGTCGCCTGGCCAACACGGGCAAGAACTTCTGGACCATCGAGCCGCAGGTCGGATTCATGTATTTCGGCCAGAAGAACGGCATCTAGGCCTCGGCCCGGTCCTCTCGTATGCCACCAAAGCCGGCGGCATCGATCTCATCGGCGAACTCAAATGGCTCCATGAATTTGAAACCCAGAAACGCCCCGAAGGCGATTATATCTGGTTCAAGCTATTGGCGAAATTCTGATCGAGGCCTCAATTATTTCCATCAAGAACACAAAATAGAGGGAAAGCAACTATGAAACCTATCCACTCACTACTCATTCTCATCCTCCTCGCACTGACCACCGCGGCCGTTGCGGAAACTCCAAACAACGGCTCGGTCCTCCCCTTTCCACCGACCCCGATGAGCGACAGCGTGGCCAAGCCACGCCTGCAGGATTCGAAAATGCAATGGCCGCAGGAACCCTCCCGCCTGCCCGCTGACGCACCCAACATCCTGATCGTGCTGATCGATGACGTCGGCTTCGGAGTCGCCGACACCTTCGGCGGGGAGGTGCACACCCCAACCCTGAGCAAGCTCGCCGAAGAGGGCGTGCGCTACAACTCTTTTCACACCACCGCGATCTGCTCGCCG
Organism: Akkermansiaceae bacterium; assembly: GCA_029287105.1. Lineage (GTDB taxonomy): Bacteria > Verrucomicrobiota > Verrucomicrobiia > Verrucomicrobiales > Akkermansiaceae > Oceaniferula. The sequence goes on from JARFRT010000079.1 coordinate 939, forward strand.
ACCCGTGCCTCGCTGCTCACCGGGCGCAACCACACCCGCGTCGGTTCCGGCACGATCGCCGAGCGTGCGGTCGCCTTCGACGGCTACACCGGCATCATCCCCAAGTCGGCCGCCACCGTCGCCGAGGTGCTCAAGCAATACGGCTACCACACCTCGGCCTTCGGCAAGTGGCACAACACGCCCGCCACTGAGACCACGGCGATCGGCCCCAAGGACCGCTGGCCGAACGGCTACGGATTTGAGTACTTCTACGGCTTCCTCGCCGGTGAAACCTCGCAGTGGGAACCGCGGTTGGTCGAAAACTACGACACCGTCGAGCCGCCCCACGACGAACGTTATCACCTCACCGAGGACATGGTGGACAAGGCGCTCACCTGGCTCGACCAGCACCAGTCCTTCGCCCCCGACAAGCCGTTCCTGATGTACTGGGCGCCCGGCGCGGCCCACGGGCCGCACCACATCTGGTCGGAGTGGGCCGACAAATACAAAGGCAAGTTCGACGACGGCTGGGAAGCCTACCGGGAGCGGGTCCACCAGCGCCAGCTCGAGATGGGCATCATCCCGCCCGGCACCGAGCTGACCCCTCGCGACGAGACGATGACTGCCTGGGACGACATCCCCGAGAACCAGCGCGCCTTCCAGCGCCGCGGGATGGAAATCTTCGCCGGCTTCGTCGAGCACACCGACGTCCAGGTCGGCCGCCTGGTCGAGGGGCTCGACCAGCGCGGGCTGCGCGAGAACACACTCATCTTCTACATCTTCGGCGACAACGGATCGAGCGCCGAGGGCCAGGAGGGGTCGATCAGCGAGTTGCTCGCGCAGAACAACATCTCCAACACCGTCGAGCAGCAGCTCGCCGCTCTGGACAAACTTGGCGGGCTCGAGGCGCTGGGCTCGCCGAAGACCGACAACATGTATCACGCCGGCTGGGCCTGGGCGGGCAGCACGCCGTTCAAGGCCACCAAGCTCGTTGCCTCCCACTTCGGGGGCACGCGCAACCCGATGGTCGTTTCCTGGCCCAAGGGAATCCAGCCGGACAAGCGGATGCGTTCGCAGTTCCACCATGTGGTGGACATCGCCCCGACCATCTATGAGATCCTCGGCATCGACCCGCCGGAGATCGTCAACGGCCACGACCAGATCAAGATCGACGGGGCCAGCCTGGCCTACACCTTCAGCGACGCCGACGCCGGGTCGACCAACGCCATCCAGTATTTCGACAACAACGGCAGCCGCGCGATCTACAAGGACGGCTGGGTCGCCTGCACCTTTGGCCCCCTGCTACCGTGGAACACCGCGGCGTCGGCTCCGCGCATCGCCCAGTGGGACTCCGCAACCGATGAGTGGGAGCTCTACCATGTGGCCGGGGACTTCTCCCAAGCCCGCAACCTCGCTGCCGAGCATCCCGACAAGCTTGAGGAACTGAAGAAGGAGTTCCTTGCCCTCGCCGAGGAGAATCAGGGCTTCCCGATCGGTGCCGGCAACTGGCTGCGCATGCATCCGGAGGACCGCGTGAAGACTTCCTATTCCCAATGGACCTTCAACGCCAACACCCGCCGAATGCCCGAGTTCACCGCTCCCGGCGTCGGACGCGAAAGCACGATCGTCGAAATCGAGCTCGAGGTGCCGGAGAAGGCCAACGGCGTGCTCTACGCCCTGGGCGGCTCGGCGGGCGGGGTGACGCTCTACCTTGAGGACGGACACCTCGTCTATCTCTACAACATGATGATCATCGAACAGCACGAGACGCGTAGCCGCGAGCCGCTCAGCGCCGGCAGGCACAAGATCGTTGTGAACACCGACATCGCGGGTCCCGGCCGGGAAGGCACCGTCACCCTATTCGTGAATGACCGGGAGGTCGGAAAGACCGAGCTCAAACGCACCGTGCCCGCCGCCTTCTCCGCTAGTGAAACCTTCGACGTTGGGGCCGATCTTGGATCAACCGTCTCGCTCGACTACATGGACCGCCGGCCCTTCGAATTGAAAGGAGAAATCAACAAGTTCCACGTGAGGCTTGTTCGCTGATTGTAACTAATCCCTGCCAGCCAAGGCCTAAGCTGATACAGCGGACAGAAAACCAAATTGTCGAACAAGGCGTTGGACTGAACGCGCTAACGCGCGTTCGGTCAGCTTAGACGTTAACATTGCCAAATCGAGGGTAATGAGTCTGTTCAGTTGCCAAAATTTGAGGCGCTTCCTGTATCCCGATGGATCATGTTTTTTTCATTAGCTGGAGAGATCCACTGGCAAGGTTAAAGTTCTATAATTATTTAAAAAATTACCTGAATCCGGGTAGAAGCACCGGTTACCCGGCGCTCCCCCCACAGTCCCGTACGTGAAGATTTCCCTCATACGGTTCTTTAGAATCCCCAGGCC
>JARFRT010000268.1 GCA_029287105.1 Akkermansiaceae bacterium
GACGCCGCGGCAATGACAGGTTTTTTCACCACCACCTTCATGCTCCACGGCCACACTGGCGGTGGTATCGGCGAGCTCTGGCGTAGCGCTGCGATGGGATTGTTGTGTGAGAAAAAACCCCTGTATTACCGCGAGTTTATGGACAACCGGGCGTGGCACTACGATTTGTCGCGGCGTTTCGATGGCTCGCTCTGCATCCTCGGCGGTGCCCGATACGACAACACCAACTGGGGTGCGGGCTACAGCCTGGCCTACACCGTGCCGCGCAAAACCTTGCGCATCACCGGCGCGCCTCCCTCGAAATTTTCCAAGAAATTCCAACTCCCCCAACAACCGTGGGGGACCAAGGCGGACAATGCCTTTGTTTCAATCGAGCCAGCGGCCTATCACGACGGCCAGTGTCCGGATTTTTCAAAGGTCACTTTGGCCCATGACTCGGCCAAGGCGGTGGTGCATCGGCTGACCCCGGCCGGTCTCAGCGATGAAACCCTGCGCCGTTATGCCCACCACCAGGACCATGCCGTCCGTCTGTTAGCTACATACAAGGCGGCCGGAGTCACCGGTCTCTATATGGGAGTCGGCTCAAGAGACGGCAAAAAGCGCCCGGCCCTGATCCTCGAATTTCTCAAATCAAAAGACGCCCGCGTGCGCAGGGCTGCCATCGACGGCGTCCGCGTCGCGAAATGCCTGACCCCGGAGATCTTCGGCCTTGTCATCGCGATGATTAGGGATCCCGAGGAATCATGGTGGGTCAAGGACGGTGCGCTGAATCTGATTGGGAGCGCCCCGGTCGACCTGGTTGTGCCCCATGTCGATCTTCTCCTGCCCTATCTCAAACACGAGGAGTGGTGGTTGCAAAATGCCACGCTCACCGCACTCTCAGCCGTCGTGGCCGATACTCGCTGCTATCAGAAAGTGCTCCCCGCGATTGGAGAGATGCTGCGCACCACCCAACGCTATAATACCACGGCTCCCGTGAGGTGGGGCGCGCTGCCCGAGAACCTGCGCGCGGCGAGCCCCGAGGTGCAGAAACTCGCCCGGGAAACCCTCAAGCAGGCCTTCACTGGCTACGCTGGCGTCAAGCTGGCCCCCGGCGGCCTGGACATCACCCGCACCCTGAACTCGAACCTCGAATTCCTCGCCAAGGCCTTGGCCGGGGTGCCCGGCGGATACGACTTACTCTATCAAGCCGGCAAACAGCGATTCCCCAAAGAGGCGTTGCCCTATCAGGATATCTTCCTCAAGGCAAACTCGGAGGACTTTGGCCCCGAGCTGAAAAAGGCAATCAACCCACTGATCACGGATCGACTGATCCCCGAGTACATTGGCGTGACCCATCACACGGGATCGAATCGGTCGTATCTTCTCAAGGAGGCAAACAGCCAGCCGGTTAAGAGCGGATTTTACTACCGCGAACCCCGCATGGCCGGCCTGGTCAGACTCTATCAACGTATGGGTGTCACCGACTACGACTGGCAAGACTTCGGGCCGAAGTTAACCGAGATGAAGTGGTCCTACCACTGCTTCGACCCGCCGGAGAAAAAACTCTGGGTGCCCGGTGCGCGCTACCGCAAAGTTACCTATCCTACGGGGATGGAAAACTGGTTTGCCCGGGACTTTGATGCAAAAAAAGCCGGTTGGAAAACCGGGTATGCGCCCTTTGGGCAGGTCGACGGCAAGCTGGCCCAGGGCAAGTCCGCCTGCCGCTTCCCTTTCTGTCGCCATGACGTGCCGTTGAAAACACTCTGGGACAAGGAAGTCTTGATCGCGCAGACCAAGGTCAAGTTCCCACCCTTCAAAAAAGGCTACCGCTACCGCCTGTTGATTGGTGGTATGTCCAACGTTAACCGGGGTGAGGGCTATCGCGTCTATATCAACGGCAAGCAGATGATGGAGCGCGAGCGTGGCGTGGGCAGACGTGAAGGTGGCCAGCCGATCTGCTACTACATTGATCAAGCATGGTGGCCAGACTTTCAATCCGAGGTGACCATGGCCGCCACCAGCTTCCTGCAGTTCAACTTCAAGACCAGCAAGACCCAGCAGCACTTCAGCATCTGGCTGCAGGAAATGAAGGTGCCGCCATTCGGCGAAAAGGAAATCCTCCAATCGGCCACCGTCGTCCCGATGCTCAGTTCCGACTGGCAAGCGAAACAGGACCCGGACAATGCGGACTCCGACCCGCACGACCACCGGTTCCTTTGGGACGGCAAGTGCGCCGCCAACCCGCAAGCGGTCGGGGAGTGGCAAACCGTCTCCCTGGTGCCGACCGTCGACGCATTCAACCCGGCCAAACCCGTCGATGCCAACCGCGCGCCATTCAAAGCCATCACCCTCAATGACAAGGGGAAAACCAGCGATATGTTCAGGGTCTGGTCCGGCAACACCCTGCTCGACCTCGAACACAACCATGCACTGAAGATGAAACTCAAAAACATCAACGACACCGGGTTTCTCTTCATCGAGGCCGGCGGGTTCAGCTCCAAAAACAAACCCGGCTGGAAGTCGCCGTGGGTGGTGATGAAACGGAAGTAGTGAAATTAATCGGCTTTGACATCAGGCTCAAAATGGATACCTACCTTACGAGTTGAGCATGCGCATACCCACCCCTATTGTCACCCTGTTCGCAAACATTGCGGTCATCGCTTCGTTGTCGGCGCAAATTCCTACAGGGCTAACAGGTTTCAAGTCGAAGGTGGAGCCCTTTTTCAAGGCCCATTGCATCGATTGCCACGGGCCGGAGAAGAGCAAAGGCAAAATCACCCTGCACAGCCTGGACGGCGACCTCTCTGCGGGTCAGGAAATGGAACGCTGGGAGACGATCCTTGAGATGCTCGAAAGCGGCGAAATGCCACCGGAAGACGAAAAACAACCGAGCAAAGCCGATCGCGCTGCCGTGGTCGCGTGGATCGAATCCGGTCTGCGGGATTATGTGAAAAAGGAGAGCAAGATCGCAACTGCGACGACAACGCGAAGGCTGACGAATTTTGAGTATCAGAACACCATGCGTGACCTGCTGGGGTTCGAGCTCGAGCTTGCTGAGAACTTGCCTGCAGATCCAGCTAAGCCGTATCACTTCAACAACACGGCAAAGTTCATGCTGATCGGTCCGGATCAGTTGATACGCTATAAAGAGAGCGCGCGTCGGGCGATGGCCAGCGCCATCGTTGATCCAGCAAAACCGAGAGTACACCAGACTAGCGCGAAGTGGGATGCCAATCGCACGGGTAAGGCGGGGCTGACAGAGGCAGAGATCGGGGTTTATCAGGGCGCTGGTGTTGGTAGCCGCACGGTTAAGTTGAAAAGTTGGCCAGCGACAGGGGAATTCAGAATTCGCATTAAGGCCGCAGGCAAGCTTCCTCCCGGTTTCGAAGAAGTGCCACTGCGGCTGGTGATGGGGACAGAGCTTCGTTCTGACGCCGGAACCGGAGTCTACCACCCTGTTGGAACTGCTTATCTAACAATAAAATCGGATGGCCTTCAAGGATATGAGTTCCGCGGACGCATTGAGAACATCCCGGTACAGCCGGGAAGGCCTACCAAAAGGGGGATGCAGCCCGCAGGTATCACAATCACCGCCCAGAATATTTTTGATAATGGGGAGTTGAACGATCATCGGAAGAGCGGGTTTGACGCATCATGGAGTCTTGAGGCACCTCGTGTGGTTCTGACGTCGCTTGAATTCGAAGCACCCGTTATTGACGTCTGGCCACCGGAACATCACACCAGAATCCTTTTTCAATCACCTCTGCGTAAAACCAATGCAGGCCAGTATGCTTATGAGGTGATTGAGCGATTCATGGAACGGGCATTCCGTCGACCGGTCGCCAGAGACGAAGTCGACCACTTTTACGCCATTTACAAAATCTACAATGCGGAGTTCGACACGCTTGAGCAGTCGATGCGCGAGACCTTGGCCATGGTGCTGATCTCGCCCCAGTTTCTCTATCACACCGTGATCAGAGATAGCGCAGCGACCAAGCAGTATGAACTCGCTTCTCGTCTGTCCTATTTCCTCTGGGGCAGCATGCCCGACCAGGAGCTGTTTGACTTGGCCGCCAAAGGCAAGCTGGCAGATCCGGCTGTCATCGAGACTCAGACGCGCCGCCTTCTGGCAGACAAGCGGTCGGCTGACTTTGTTGAGAACTTTACCACCCAGTGGCTGAGCATTGCCAAGATGAAGACCGTGAACATCAACAGGGATTTGTTCCCGCGCTTCCTTTACACCGTGCATATCGGGGAACGACGCGGCCAGGAGGTATCGTTTCGGCCGACGATCCGTGATGACATGGAAGAGGAAACCGTTGGTTTCATGGGCGAGCTGATCAAACGCAATGCAAGTGTCATGAATATCGTGGATTCAGACTTTGCCTATCTCAATGAGCGCCTTGCCGTGCATTATGGCGTCGAGGGTGTGAAGGGACTGGGTTTTCGTCCGGTTCCCATCAAACCTGAGCACCGGCTGGGTGGGTTATTTACCCATGGTTCCGTCCTGATTGGAAACTCCACCGGATCGGCTCCTCATCCGATCTACCGTGCGGTGTGGCTACGTGAGGCGATCCTTGGTGACGAAGTCAAGCCGCCGCCCGCTGAAGTGCCAGCGCTTTCTGATTCCGCCGGTGAATCCGCCGACGAGTCGTCATCCATCAAGGATCTGCTGGCTCTGCACCGGACCAAGGAAAGCTGTGCCGATTGTCACGTGCGCCTCGACCCTTGGGGCATTCCCTTTGAACGCTACAGCGCGATCGGGAAATACCAACCGTTCGTCCCGAAAGACGGAGCCAGGGTCAGGGGTTTTAATCATAAAACGCACAAAACTCTTGAGGGATATAAGAAGTATCTGAAAACGCTTTTCAAGGTCGAGGTTGACGCCACCTCGCGTGTGCCACACGGCCCCAAGGTCGATGGAATGGAAAAACTCAAAACTTATCTGCTTAAAGATCGTAAGGATGAGATTAGCCAAAACGTAATACGTAGACTGATGACTTATGGCATTGCCCGGGAGCTGACTTATCGTGACAGGTTCGAGGTGGAGCGGTTGCTCAAACTGGCAAAAAAGAACGATTACAAGTTGAAAGACATGATCGTATCAATCTGCCAAAGCGGGACATTCACGGGTATCAAAACAAAACAAAAATAACACCATGCAACAAAAATCCTGGCACATCAATCGACGTGATTTCATCAAAGGTGGTGGAGCCGCGCTGGCACTCCCGTTTCTCAACGGCATGTCATGGGGCCAGGCAGCTGCGGGGAAAGCCCTGCCGAAGCGTATGGTCGTGAGCTATATCGCATACGGTGTTTATGATCCGCGGACCAAGGATGGATCACACCACGACTGGAGCTGGTGGCCATGCAAAGAGGCCGGTCCACTTAGTTTTAATGAGTCGGCCGCGCCCTTTGCGCCCTTCAAGGATTCGGTGAGCTATCTCAAAGGTCTCGACCATGCGGGTGGCTACGGGCTGGGCGGTCACAGCAGTGGTGACGTCTTTGCTACAGGAGCCAATATGTCGGCTTTTGAAAAAACGAACAACATCTCCATCGACCAGCTCGCAGCCAAGGTGAATGGACATCACACTCGTTATTCATCCCTAGTATTGGGAACAGAGGGCGGCACAGGTTCGTATGGCAGCGCTAAGACACTATCACACTCCGGCCCCGGACAGCCGATCCCGTCGATGCACAAACCGCAGGAAATTTTCAATCGTCTCTTCAAACCATACGCCGGCAAAGGCATCGAACAAGTGCGCGCCGATCTCAAGCGCGAAGCCAGTGTGCTTGATCTCATGATGGAAGACTCCAAGCGCCTGAGCGGCAGGCTTGGTAAGGAGGATCAACAGAAGATGGAGGAGTATCTGGATTCGATTCGCTCGATGGAGAAACGTGTTGAGAGAACCAGCCAGTGGACGCACCAGCCACTGCCGAATGTCGATACCAAGGGTCTGAATCTTGAGGTGACCCACAAAAATCCGGAGGAATATACCCGCTGCATGTATGATTTGCTGTACCTTGCGCTGCAGACTGACTCGACGCGTTTCGCCTCGCTGATGCTGGAGAGCGAGCAATCCAGTGGCACCGAGTTGTGGAACTACGCCACCTATACCCTGGGATACAAAGGGGCTACCCATGATATCGCCCACAAGCGACCCATCGAGTCAGGCCAATGGGATAATTGGCGCGCTAAGCAACACGCCTATTTCCTGGAACGCATGCGCAACACCCCTGAAGGTGATAGCAATATGCTCGATCAGACCGTTGTTCTCTGGGGTTCTTCCCACCCGCATGCCTCACACAGCACCAAGAACTACCCGATCCAGGTGGCCGGAGGTAATGCCTTGGGCTTCAAGCACGGCAACCTCCACTCTTTCGAGGGCGATAAAAAAGTGCCGCTGTCGAACTTGTTTGTCTCGATGCTCAATGCGGTGGATACCCCGACGGAAAAGTTCGCCGACAGCACGGGCGAAATGACCGAGCTAAGAAGTTAGGAAAACTGGCGTCTTCTGATGAGATGCGATTCTCCGGTTGAGCAATCTGTCCCATTTTTCAGGCCAGCTCAGTCTTGTAGCCACGATTTTTTGCTTTATCGTGCAGTTGAAAATCAAGAGGGAGCATCCATGAAAAAACATCTGCTGACATTCGTTGTTGTCATCCTGTCTTTAACCTCTAGCGGGGGAGCTGGCAACCACCTCGACTCCGGGTTCTCCAACCCACCTGCCGAGGCCCGACCGTACGTCTGGTGGCACTGGATGAATGGCAATGTCACCCGCAAAGGCATCACCGCCGACCTGGAGGCTCTGGCAGATGCTGGCATCGGCGGCGCGTGGATATTCAATATGGGCAGCTCCCACGGCTGCAACATGCCAGCCGGCCCGATCGATTACATGAGTGATCCATGGCTGGAGATGATCAAATTTGCCGTCAGCGAAGCGCAACGGCTAGGGCTCCAACTCGGTGTCGAAAACTGCGCCGGCTGGTCGACGATGGGCGGCCCGTGGATCAAACCCGAGTATGGGTCACAAAGAATGGTTTCCACGGTCGTTAAAATCGACGGCGGAAAACGTGTCGTCACCCAACTCCCCCAGCCTGAAACCAAGCTGGATCACTACCGGGACATCGCGGTAATCGCCTACCCGACGATCAAGGATGAGAAATTCCGTGTGCATCAATGGAAGCCAAAATCCGCCCAGAGCGGTGGGAGATCCGGCCGCCAACCCGACCTCCGGCCGAGCCCAGCCGATGCGGCAATCACACTCAAGGGAGTCGTGGATATCAGTAAACATTTAGGCAAAGGTGGCACCCTCACCTGGGACGCCCCCAAGGGCAACTGGACGATTCTACGCCTGGGACATACCGCCATGGGCCAACAGAACTTTCCCGCCGCAAAGTCCGGACGCGGGCTTGAGGTGGATAAACTGAGAAGTAAAAGTGTCGACACCCATTGGAAACATGGAATCAAACCCATCATCGACAAGGTTGGGCCTATGGTGGGTAAAACATTCAGCAACATCCTCATCGACAGTTACGAAGGCGGCATGAACCACTGGACACCCGGCATGCGCCAGGAGTTTAAAAATCGCCGTGGATATGACCCGACGCCGTATCTTCCGGCTCTGACCGGTCGACTGGTCGAAGACGGCCCGACCACTGACCGTTTCCTCTGGGACTTCCGCCGGACGGTTTCGGAAATGATGACCGAGAACTTTTACGGACACGTCGCCGACCTGTGTCATGAAAACGGGATGAAGTTTTCCACCGAACCTTATCATGGTGCTTACGAGGGACTGGCAGTCGCCGCAAAGGCGGATCTGCCGATGGGTGAGTTTTGGGTGGGCGGCGATCATACGGCGGGTCTTAAGCTGGCATCCTCGGTCGCCCATATCAACGGCGGCAATCTGGCAGGCGCTGAGGCATTCACCGCCAAGGCCTATGCCGGCAAGTGGCAAAACTACCCCGCAAAGCATAAAGCTCTTGGTGACCTTGCCTTTACCGAGGGTATCAATCGGTTCGTTCTCCACGCCTTTGTGCACCAGCCATTTGGCGAGGACACGCTTCCGGGCATGACTTTTGGCCAGTGGGGGTCTCATTTCGACCGCAATGTAACGTGGTGGAAACCGGGCAAGGCATGGGTCAAATACATCACCCGCTCGCAATTCCTCCTGCAACACGGCGAGTTCGCGGCCGATGTGCTTTGCTTCGGAGGTGAGGCGTCACCGAATGGTGGAGTGGAAGCCAAAGATATCAAATCCGCAGGCTATGATTACGATGCTTGCGGCACCGATATCTTTGCCAAACTGAAAGTTGACAACGGAGACGTCGTCCTGCCCAGCGGCAGACGCTACCGGCTTTTGGTTATGCCTAACACACCATTTCAGGCGCTTCATATCACAAGCAAGGTCCGGGACCTCGTCGCCGCCGGTGCCACTGTGCTTTCAGAGAAGCCGAAACACAGCCCGACACTCACCGGGTTTCCCGCCTCGGAAAAAGAAATGCTTTTAATGGCTGATCAGGTATGGGGCAAATGCGACGGCAAAACGATCCAATCAAATCGCTATGGAAAAGGGACCATCTTCTCCGGCATCTCTCCCGCCCAAGCGCTAGCGAAACTCAAGATTTCCCCCGCCGTAAAACTTCCCGGGGGTCTGCTCTGGATCCACCGTCGCACTGATGACACGGAGCTCTTTTTCGTTTCCAACCAGTCCAAAAAATCCGTCGATACCATCGCAGGATTCCGTGTTGCCGGGAAAAAACCGGAATTATTTGATGCGGAAAATGGCAGCATCCGTCCTGCCTCCGGCTGGGCTGTCGAAGGTGCGCACGTGCGAGTTCCGCTACATCTGGCACCTGAAAAATCAATCTTTGTCATCTTCCGTCATCCGTCCAAACCCACAGCCGACCCGTATGTCCGGGCAGAAGGGCCGTCGCCGAAAACCCCTGATTTTGTGGTGAAAAATGGAACCCGCCTCCGCGCCTGGGGCAACGGCACGCATACCCTGCACCGCGCATCCGGAAAAACCAACAAAGTCAAAGTGGCCGGATTACCCGAACCTCTGAATCTCACCGGTCCATGGCAAGTGCGCTTCCCACCCCAACGCGGAGCACCGGAAAAAGCACGCTTCGATCAACTGATCTCCTGGAACAAACACAGCAACCCGGGTATCCGGTATTTCTCCGGAACCGCCACCCACACCATCGACTTTAATGTTTCTAACGAATTTCTTAAAAAGAACCAACAGATCTGGCTCGACCTGGGTGATGTCGCCGTGATTGCGGAAGTGCGACTGAACAAAAAACCACTCGGCATCCTCTGGCACAAACCGTTTAGAATCGAAGTCAGCAAGGCACTGCATGCCGGCGCCAACACCCTTGAGGTGGATGTCACCAACCTCTGGGTCAACCGACTCATCGGCGACGAACAACACCCGGCCGATTTAAAGTACCATAACATTGATATGAAGTGGTTCACTAACAGGTCCTTGGTCGAATGGCCGGACTGGCTCACACACGGAAAACAACGGCCGGTGCCAGAACGTGTCACTTTTTCAACCTGGAAACATTACAAAGCAGACGATCCACTACAGCCATCCGGCCTCATCGGCCCGGTCACATTGAGCTCTGCCCAACTCGTTGAGGTGGAGTGATCCGTATGGGTTTCCCTGCCATTGCGCTCGTGTAAATCCGCGTCTTAGCTCGAACGCCGTGCCTGACCCATTAAGCGCAACTTTGTAGTCGCTATTCAATTCTCATTCGAGGAACATACCCCCAGCAAATGATCAATCCACAGCAGACTACCATGAAATCGAGAAACAAATTCTTCAAGTCATTCGCCCTGGCATTAAGCCTTGTGGCCCTTCATCCAGCGTCCGCAAAGGAGAGCCAGTTGTTGGTCAAGCCGGGCGAGAAAATTGCATTCATGGGTGACTCGATCACGCAGGCGGGTGCCAGGAAGAATGGCTACATCAATCTGGTGATGGGGGCACTCAACAAAGAGGGCCTCAAACTCACCCATGTCCCCGCCGGCAAATCGGGGAACAAGTCCAATGACATGCTGGCACGCCTGGACGCGAGCGTCATCAGCAAGAATCCGGACTGGATGACCTTGAGTTGTGGCGTCAACGATGTCTGGCATTTTACCCTCCGTCTGGGCAAGCGGACATTCCAGGGAGTTGAGCTGGATGATTATCAAGTCAATATCCGGAAGATCATCGAAAAGGCCCAGGCCGCAAAAATCAAGGTCGTCATCCTGACATCCACGATGATTGGTGAGGACCCCGAAAAGGAAACGAACAAGAAATTGATTCCCTACAACAATTTTCTGAGAGAGCTCGCCAAGGAGAAAAACCTGCCGCTGGTCGACCTGAGCGAGGACATGCATACGGCACTCAAGGGGATCCCCGATGTGGCGGGAAAGGCGAGGATGTTTGGCGAGCCCCAGTACCAGCGCAATATTCAAAACAAGCTGACATCGGACGGTTGCCACATGAACACCCTGGGCAACATCATGATGGCCAAAGGTGTCTTGAGAGGATTCGGCCTGAGTGAGAAAAAGATCGCTGCCGCGGAAAAATCCTGGCTCGGCAAGTAAGCGTTTGTCCGGGCCGGCGCGCAGGGCTGCTTCTGCGCCAGCGGGGGTTGCTACTTCGGTTTTCAACCGCGAAAGAAGACGAAATGCGCGAAAGGAAGACTTGGGTTGTGGGCTTGGGTTGCCGAGGGATAGGTGGAGTAGCCTTTCTTACTTGGTATTTGGAGTTTCTCCCCCCTTGGTATTTGGAGTTTAAAACTTAGAGTTTAATGCCTTTGGTTTGCTACTTCACTTTGGAACCACCGAAAACACGGAATACACGGAAGGGCTTGGGTTGCTATTTCAGTTTTTGACCGCGAAATACGCTAACTACGCTAAAGGAAGACTTGGGTTGCGGGCTTGGGGTGCTGCTTCATTTGGAACCACGGAAGGTACGGAATACACGGAAGTATTTCCAGGCGAAGCCTGTCTTTCTTATTTGGTATTTGGAGTTTAAAACTTAGAGTTTCTCCCCTTTGGGTTGATTATTCGGGTTTGGGGCTTCGGGGTGCCCCCGTTGGGGCATAGCCGATTTCCCTTGGTTTGATTATTCGGATTTGAGATTTTCGGTTTCCTTGGGTGCTTCGTCATTCCTTCGGCTTGGGCTGCTACTTCGTTTTCAACCGCGAAAGAAGACGAATTGCGCGAAAGGAAGACTTGGGTTGTGGGCTTGGGTTGCCGTGGGATAGGTGGAGTAGGGGTTCTTACTTGGTATGTGGAGTTTCTCCGCCCTTGGGATTTGGAGTTTTTAGGTTTGTGTTTATTGCGTGTGGGGTGGTCGTTGTCTTTGGTGCCTCGGTAGAGTCGGTCTAGTGGGGTGGGCGTGGGTTGGTCTGT